>NZ_JBQEAU010000133.1:0-10952 GCF_052108595.1 Advenella sp. | reverse complement strand
CCAACAATTTTTTTGAGTAGAGAAATCATTCTGCTATCAGAGTAATCAGGAAAACTTCAATGGGTGTTCTTCCTGACAGGTTAGTGAGTCATCACGAGAAAATCACGATAGTTTAACGCATACGAGGCCGGGTAGTGATTCCGGAAGGCAATCTGACGCGCTCTTTTGTATCCGTGACGATTTTGCTGCTGAGCGCTGCCGCCCCCACCTGTTCTGCCCGTTGAAGCAGACTGTCCGGCGCCGTGCTGGCCACAGCAGTAGACGAAGACATCTGGCTCAGAAAGGCGATCGGGTCTGTCGGCTCGCCATCGACCCGCACTTCGAAATGCACGTGAGCGCCGGTAGAGCGCCCGGTGCTGCCGACCTTGGCGATGACCTGTCTTTTGGCCACCAGATCACCCGGCTTGACCAGCAGCTTTGAATTGTGCGCGTAGCGCGTGACCACACCCTTACCATGATCGATGTCCACGACGTTGCCGTAAGCACTCATCCAGCCCGCGGCCACCACGATGCCGGCAGAGGCCGCATAAACGGAAGTGCCGGCAGGCGCGGCAAAATCAACCCCGCTGTGCAGCATATGACGCCCGGTAACCGGATTCTTGCGCCAGCCGTAAGTGGATGAAATTCTTGCATTGTTCATGGACACCGGGATGGCCGTTGGGGTGCGCTGTTGTTGTGCACCCTGCAGTTGCATCGCCAGATCGGCGGTTTTGAGCATATCATCGCCACGCGATAAGGCGGTCTTCAGACTATCGAGCTCACGCCCGAGCTCTTCGGCAGAGATCACGCTGTTGTTCTCCGACTCCAGATCTTCCATCGGCTCGTCACTGGCCAAGGCGTTCTGGCTGAGCAGCTTGTGCAATTCCGAGGTCTCGGCATCGGCACCGGTACTCACGGCCAGGCGCTCGCCCAACCGGGCGATGGTGTCTGCCTTGGCCCGTAACTGCCCGATCTGTGAAGCCATCACATTCAGATTATGATGGATTAAGGCCGCATCACGCAGCGCTTCGGGTGTAGACTCCACAGAAGCGACTTGTTCGTGCATGGGCAGCGATGGCAGCCCAAAATGGCGTTCCAGCAAGGCGCCGGCTGCAACCGCCAGGCCCAGGCTGAGCATGGACACACTAAACGTCCATACTTTCTTTGTCTTCACAGGAGTGGTATTCTGCGAAGCATGTTGCTCTTCTTTCAATTTCGTACCTGTTTAAAATAATGGCTCTGTTTTACAAAAAAAACGGTGCTTCGCGCCGCGATCGAGGCGAAGGTAAAACGGCCGCAAATTGGTTGGGTCATGACACCCGCCGGGGTCGGTTGCTGGAAACAGCTGAACAGTTCAACCTGATACAGGGACTGATTGCACAGGCCCTGCAACTTCCCGTGGGTCATGCATGTCGCGTGGTTGGGCTGGACAACGGCACACTGATTATTGCCGTTCCCAGCGCTGCCCACGCAGCAAAAATTCGACAATTGACTACAACTATACATCAGCTGCTGGTCGCCAAAGGGCAACGAGTGGATCAAATCCGCATAAAAATCCAGGCCGGGCTCAAGAGCGCCGCGATAACGGCGGCTTCAACACCCCCGGTCGTCAGTCAAGCGTTGGGCGAACAAGCGCGCGACGCCCTGCTTGAACTGCAACAAACCACAGACAACCAGCAATTGGCGGACACACTGGCCCGGATTCTTGAAAAAAATCAGGCCAAACGCCAGTCCTGACTGACGGCATCGGCGGCAGCGGCTGCCGAATCATAGGTAATAATTTCATAGGCATCCGGCTGCGACAGCAGCGTACGCGCCAGCTTGTTATTTAACGCATGGCCGGATTTGCAGGCCACATAACGGGCCAGCAACGGATGGCCGATCAGATACAGATCACCAATGGCGTCCAGAATCTTG
Organism: Advenella sp.; assembly: GCF_052108595.1. Classification (NCBI taxonomy): domain Bacteria; kingdom Pseudomonadati; phylum Pseudomonadota; class Betaproteobacteria; order Burkholderiales; family Alcaligenaceae; genus Advenella; species Advenella sp. The sequence goes on along the minus strand of NZ_JBQEAU010000133.1, from coordinate 9,056 downwards.
TGTTTGACGAATTCGTCATCGTAACGCAGGCCGTCCGAATTCAGAATCCGGAATTCATCCATGACGATGGCATTGTCCAAACTGCCGCCACGCGCCAGACCGTGTGCGCGCATGGCTTCTACTTCCTGCGCAAAACCGAAGGTGCGCGCACGGGCTATTTCCCGCGTATAGGAGTCGCGTGCAAAATCCACCTCGGCAAAACTGGCCGTTGAATCAATGGCCGGGTGATGAAAGTTGATCGAAAAGGCCAGGGAGAAGCCGGCATAGGGTTCAAGGCGAGCCCATTTAGCGTTTTCTCCTTCGCCGTCCTGTACCTCAATGGTTTTCAGAACACGCAAAAAGCGCTTGGGCGCATCCTGCTCTTCGATACCGGCCGAGCGCAACAGGTACACAAAGGTCCCGGCGCTACCGTCCATAATAGGCACTTCTTCTGCGTTCAGATCGACGTGGATATTGTCAATGCCCAGGCCGGCCAATGCCGACATCAAATGTTCTACTGTTGACACGCGCACATTGCCGTTTTGCAGCACCGAAGCCATTCGGGTATCACCCACTTTGTCCGCAAGGGCGGGCAAGTCAACGACCTCGGGGGTGTCTACCCGATGGAAAATAATGCCGGTATTGGCTTGAGCAGGCCGTAAGGTGATCTCAACCCTGCGACCTGAATGCATGCCGACGCCGGTGGTTTTCACCAGGTTCTTAATGGTTCTTTGTCGTAGCATCGTATTCTCAACTTACAAAAATGTAACAATATTCATGGGAGCATCCGTAAAAGGATGTCGTGGCTGGCGGTTCACCTTGACCAATTAAATGGGTAGCAAGCTACCTGATGACGGAACCAGACACACATGTGACGCCGTCCTTTGAACGTGTAGCAAGCAAGGTGCGACGCGCAGAGAGTGGCGGCCTGTAACAAGTGGGGCGCCAATACTGCATTGCAGCCGGTTTGTTGCTTGCGCTGGGCTGCCAAAGCCAATCGTCAATACACGATGCCCGCAGACACGTGTCGTTTCCGAGTATTTTACTCTGATTTACGCTTAAAAGCCCCTGATTGACGGTGCAACTGTTTCAATCGGCATCTGAAGTCGGCTGGCTGCATCGACAAAAAAACGACCTCGAAGGGTCGTTTTTGCTGACTGGCGCCATATCAAAGGAGCGAACGGGTCCGGACCGGGCAGCAGCCCGGACGCCGTGTTGGGAAGAAAAACGGCAATCAGTCGGCTTGTTTGCGCAGGAACGCCGGAATGTCGAAACGCTCGACGCCCGAAGACTCCATTGCTCGAACCTGCTGTTCAAATTGCGCCTTGTTAGGTGCAGCGCCGCCACGACCAGAACGAATCACGGTAGGCGGCACGGGTGCGCGGCCACCGCTAGGCTGATTCAGGAAGCTGCCACCGTACAGATCGGTATTGCCGCCATGCGTTCCGGTCAATGCTTCAAATTCAACATCGGAGCCGTTATTGACAACCAGTTCCGGCTGCTTGCGACCCAGACCCGTAGCGACAACGGTAACACGCAGCTCGTCGGCCATATCGTCATCATAGGCGCTACCAACGATAATAGTGGCATCTTTGGCAGCGTAACTGCTGATGATTTCGTTGATCAGACGGGTTTCGCTCATTTTGAGTGAACGGCTGGCGGTAATATTGACCAGCAGGCCACGTGCACCGTTCAGATCCACGCCTTCGAGCAGCGGGCACGCGATCGCATTTTCTGCGGCAATGCGAGCACGATCCGGACCGGAAGCGACAGCAGTACCCATCATTGCCTGGCCATGTTCACCCATGATGGTTTTCACGTCTTCGAAGTCGACGTTGATATTACCCTGAACATTGATGATTTCTGCAATGCCTGCGCAGGCGTTATACAGCACGTTGTCGGCTTCCTTGAAGCAGTCGTCCTGGGAAGCGTCGTCGCCCATCAGTTCATACAGCTTTTCATTCAGCACCACGATCAGGGAATGAACGTGTTTGGACAAATCGGCAATGCCTTCTTCGGCAGCGCGCAGTCGTTTGGTTCCTTCGAACGAAAATGGTTTTGTAACGACACCAACGGTGAGAATACCCAGTTCCTTGGCCACTTCGGCCACAACAGGACCCGCTCCCGTCCCTGTACCACCACCCATACCGGCAGTAATGAACACCATGTTTGCGCCATTGAGCGCGGCGCGAATTTCTTCGCGTGCTGTTTCTGCTGCTGCACGACCCTGTTCAGGTTTGGCGCCTGCGCCCAAACCACTGCGGCCCAGACGAATCTGAACCGGTGCTTCGGTCCCGATCAGCGCCTGCATGTCTGTGTTTGCGCAGATAAAATCCACGCCCTTGAGGCCGGCCCGCATCATGTGTGAAATGGCATTGCCACCTGCACCACCCACGCCAATCACCTTGATTACGGTACCGCTGTTACTGCTATCGTCCAATAATTGAAAGTCCATATTCCCAACTCCTGTATTCCGAAACGTATTAACGAAAAGTGCCACTGCGTTTTTCGGAAACCGTCTCAAAAACAATGCCAGCGCCTGTCTCGCATCGTACTTGAACCGTCTCCATGGCCACCTGCCCGGCCATTGTCTGGCAGTTGATCCGCCCTGCCCGGCGGTATATCGACAACCTTCTGCTACTTTACTGCACTGCTGTCACGGTGTCATGCAAGCCGCTACACATCGCGTTAACAAAACACCATAAGGGACATGAAACACGCCCCTTTTTGCAACTACTGAAACAAACGTCTCAGCCTCTTGCGTATTCTAATTCATAAACCACTCTTTCATGCGGGAAATCATATCTTTTAGCGTTCCATTTTGTTGCTTAATCTTACCACCACGCAAACGCTGCACGCGCGCTTCTGTCAACAACCCCATGACTGTGGAAAACCGCGGGTTGCGGACCATGTCGGCAAGACTGCCGCGATAGTCGGGAACGGCAACGCGCACCGGCTTGAGAAAGACATCTTCGGCCAGTTCGACAATGCCTGGCATAAGCGCAGTGCCACCGGTCAATACAACGCCTGAGGCAATCAGATCTTCGTAGCCTGAGTCCCGCACAACCTGCTGCACCATCATGAACAGCTCCTCGATACGCGGCTCGATAACAGCACCGAGGGTCTGTCGCTTGACGCGACGTACATCGCGATCGCCCAGGCCAGGCACTTCGATAAGCTCATCGGGATTGGCCAGCACCTGCTTGGCAATCCCATAACGCAATTTGATCTCTTCGGCATCTGGTGTGGGCGTGCGCAGCATGGCCGCGATATCGCTGGTTACCTGATCACCCGATACCGGCAATACCGTGGTATGACGAATTGCGCCACCGGTAAAAATGGCGATGTCGGTCGTGCCCGCACCGATATCGACCAGCACGACACCCAGTTCCTTTTCATCGTTGGTCAGGCAAACCATGGACGAGGCCAACGGCTGCAGAATCAGGTCCTGTACTTCCAGACCACAACGACGCACGCACTTGACAATATTCTGTGCGGCGCTGACCGCACCGGTCACAATATGTACGCGCACTTCAAGCCGGATGCCGCTCATGCCTACCGGCTGGCGGATGTCTTCCTGCGAATCGACGATAAATTGCTGGGTCAGCACATGCAGCACCTGGTGATCGGTAGGGATGTTGACCGCCTTGGCTGTCTCGATCACGCGCGCCACATCGGCTTCCGACACTTCCTTGTCCTTTACCGCGACCATGCCGCTGGAGTTGAAGCTGGTAATGTGGTTGCCGGCAATGCCCGTATACACTTCACGGATTTTGCAATCGGCCATCAGCTCAGCCTCTTCAAGGGCGCGCTGAATGGAATTGACCGTGGATTCAATATTGACCACAACCCCTTTGCGCATACCCTTGGATTCATGCTGTCCAAGTCCGATTACTTCAAAGCGCCCTTCTTCAGGCAAAGCTTCAGCCACCACTGCCACCACTTTGCTGGTGCCTATGTCTAAAGCAACGATGAGGTCCTTTAGGTCACGAGTCATTTTTTCTCTTTACTATCCGATTGTGTTGTCGCTGCCGGCTCGAAGGTGATGGCAAAGCCTTTGGTATAACGCAAGTCCACCTGGGCTATCTGCCGGCCGGCTACCTTTTCTTTTAAAACAGGCCACGCCTGAACAAAACGTTCAATCGTAGATGCGAATGATACCGCACCCTGCCCGCCATGCGGGTTTAATGCATCGGCCCCGGGATCCCTGCCCAATACCAGTTTGGTATTATCGTTCAATTCTACACGCCAAGCATAGCGATCACTAAGCGTAATCTCATCTACACCCAAATTTAGCGGCGCCAGCCAGCGCACCAATTCGGCATAGCGCTGTACCACGAGCATTTCAGATCCGGACGGTCCGTTAAACTGTGGTAAATCCGCATCCTCGGGCAGCTCCGCCTGGTTTGCAGTAAATACTTCACCCCAGGTATTGATCATCTGCCGCTCGTTCCAATAGGCAAACGGCTCCTGCTCTTCGATCTTGAGCAGCAGACCGTCGGGCCAGACGCGGGTAATATCGGCATGACGCACCCAGGGCGACTGCTCGAACAGTCTTTTCGACTCAGGCAGATTGATGGTAAAGAAATTGCCCTGCAACTTGCCCGCAATGGTCTGCTGGATACTTGCCGGCGACACATATTCCAACTTGTTGCCTTTCATCGGCTCGATCACGATGCGGGTCAGATTGAACATGGGTCGGTGAATCAACCAGTAACCACCGGCGCCCAGCATTACCACTACCGCCAACAACATGACAAGGTTGGCGACAAAATTGGTAATACGGGCGCTTGGCGTAATCATTTACAGTCCTGGCTCCGTCACGGGTTTGGTGCGCTGGATCTTGCAACTGGCCTGCGCCAGGATCTTCACGCACAAGTCGGCATAACTGACGCCTTCGGCCTTGGCGCCCATGGGCACCAGCGAATGCGGCGTCATGCCCGGGGAGGTATTGACCTCCAGCAGAAAATAGCGATTGTCATTGTCCAGCATCACGTCGACACGGCCCCAGCCCTCGCAGCCTACGGCGACAAACGCCTTTTCACATGTCTGCCGGATGCTGGCGGCCAGATCCTGCGGCAGGTCAGCCGGACAATGATATTGCGTCTCGTCCGAAACATACTTGTGTTCGAAATCGTATTTGCCATCGGGCGCCACGATTTCGATAATCGGAAACGCCCGCGCCGTGTCGCCCTTGCCCAGAATGGCAACGGTCAGTTCGCGCCCGACGACGAATTTTTCGGCCAGCAGTTCGCTGTCAAACTGGAACACCTCGTCAAAGGCGACAGTCAGCTCTTGCGGGCCGGCCACTTTGCTCAGTCCCAGCGTCGAGCCTTCATGCGGTGCCTTGAGAATAAAGGGGTAGCCCAGCATCTGGCTGGCGCCATCCATATCTTGGCGGGTCCGCACTTTGCAATAAGGCGCTGTCGGAATGCCTTGTTCAATCCAGATGCGTTTGGTCATGATTTTGTCCATGGCCAGACCGGACGCCATCACGCCGCTTCCTGTGTAGGGAATGCGCAGCAGCTCCAGCGCCCCCTGCAGGGAGCCGTCTTCGCCATACCGGCCGTGCAGGGCAATGAAAACACGGTCAAAGCCGGCCGCAGCCAGTTCTGCCAGGGAATGCTCGGCAGTATCAAACAGGTGGGCGTCAATGCCCTTGCTGAGCAGGGCTTCATATACGCCCTTGCCTGAAACCAGCGACACAGGCCGTTCCGCGGACTGGCCGCCATACAGCACCCCTACCTTGCCAAATTCATTGCTCATTGCGCTCTCCCAACTGTCCCGGCACCTTGTTGATTGACCCGGCACCCATGACGATGACCACATCACCGTCGCGAACAAAGTTGATAATGGCCTGCGGCAGTTCGGCCACATCTTCGACAAAAACCGGTTCAACCTTGCCTGCCACGCGTAAAGCGCGCGACAGGGCCCGGCCATCGGCAGCCACAATGGGTTGCTCGCCTGCGGCATAGACTTCGCTTAGCAGTACGGCATCGGCCCGACTGAGCACATTGACAAAGTCTTCGAAACAATCGCGGGTGCGTGTATATCGATGAGGCTGGAAAGCCAGCACCAGCCGGCGTTCGGGCCAGGCACCGCGTGCCGCCTCGACCGTGGCGGCCATTTCGATGGGGTGATGCGCGTAGTCATCGATCAGCGTGTAGGTACCGCCGCCATGATCCTGCGGAACGGCAAAGTCTCCGGTGTAGGAAAAGCGGCGCCCAACGCCGTTAAAGCCGATCAGGGCGCTCACGATATCCTCGTCGGCCAGCTCCAGCTCTGTGGCCACCGCAATGGCGGCAAGCGAGTTCAGCACATTGTGGCGGCCGGGCAAATTGAGCACGATATCCAGGTCCGGCAGGCGTTTGGCCGGGGTGATCCGCCGCTCAACGGTAAACGCCATGCGCGTTTGTCGAGGCTGCACGTTGACCGCCCGGTACATCGCTTCTTCACCAAACCCATAAGTCACCAGCGGGCGCGAGATAAACGGAATAATGTTACGAACGTTGCTGTCGTCGACACATACGATGGCGCTGCCATAAAACGGCATGCGCTGGGTAAATTCGACGAAAGCGCTTTTTAACCGCGTCATGTCGTGGCCATACGTGTCCATATGGTCTGCATCGATATTGGTGATGATGGACATGACCGGCAACAGATTCAGAAACGAGGCGTCCGACTCGTCAGCCTCGACCACAATATATTCACCCTGGCCCAGCCGCGCATTGGCGCCGGCCGAATTCAGGCGGCCGCCAATCACAAAGGTAGGATCCAGGCCGGCAGCGGCCAGCACACTGGCCACCAGGCTGGTGGTCGTGGTTTTGCCGTGCGTGCCGGCAATGGCGATGCCGCGTTTAAGGCGCATCAGCTCTGCCAGCATAATGGCGCGAGGCACCACGGGAATCCGCTTGGCCCTGGCCGTGAGCACCTCGGGGTTGCTGTTGGCCACAGCCGTCGATGTAACAATGGCGTCGGCCTCGCCGACATTTTCGGCGTGATGGCCGATAAAAATCTGCGCGCCCAACTCTGCCAGGCGACGGGTCACCGCCGACTCCTGCAGATCCGAGCCGCTGACTTTATATCCGAGATTGACCAGAACTTCGGCAATACCGCTCATACCGGAGCCGCCGATACCGACAAAGTGAATGTGTCTAATCCGATGTTTCATGTTTTTCCTGCGCTCGCGCGCTCGCAAATATCTGCAATGGTCTGTGTGGCCTGCGTTCTGGCGCAGGCTCGGGCAGCCACTGCAGTCTGCATCAATTGATCACGAGTACGACTTTGTATCCATTCGGCCAGCCAGGCTGCGGTAAATTCGCGCTGGGGCTGTGCCCAGGCCGCATTGCGGCCGGTCAGCCATGCTGCATTTGCCGTCTGGTGGTCATCGATGGCATGCGGCAGCGGCACAAACAGCGCGGCCACCCCAACCGCTGCCACTTCGGCCACCGTCATGGCGCCGGCACGGCAGATAATCAGGTCGGCCGACATCATGGCCGTGACCATATCATCGATGAAAGGCAGGCATTCTGCGCTGACATTCGCCTGTTTATAGGTGTCCTGAAGGCTGGCAATATGCTGCTCGCCGGCCTGATGCATGATTTGCGGACGCTGCCCCGGTGCGATCAGCGCCATGGCGGTGGGCACCACAGTATTGAGGGCCTGCGCACCCAAACTGCCGCCCACCACCAGAATGCGCAAGACACCCTCGCGCGCACCATAGCGCACACCCGGTTCCGGCGTATTGGCCAATTCACCGCGCACAGGATTGCCCACCATCTGCCCGCCAGGCAGCACGTCTGGAAAACCCGTCAATACGAAAGCCGATATTTTAGCAAGCCAATGGTTGGCTGTGCCGGCCACGGCATTCTGTTCATGAATTACCAGCGGAATATTGGACAGTCTTGCCATCAGGCCGCCAGGAACGGCCACATAGCCGCCCATGCCCAGTACGACCGCAGGCCGGCACTGCTTGAGGGCGCGTCGCGCCTGCAGGCATGCCTTGCCCAGCATGAATGGCAATTTCAACAGCGCCAACGGCCCCTTGCCTCGCAAACCGGCAAAGTGCAATGGCAGCAGAGGAATCGCCGCAGCCGGCACCAGACGCCCTTCCATTTTGTCCGGATTGCCCAGCCACATGACCTGCCAGCCCCGCGCACGCATTTGTGCGGCCACGGCCAGACCGGGCATGATATGCCCGCCGGTCCCGCCTGCCATCACCAGCAACGTACGTGAATCGGAATGAACGCTATTCATCGATATTCTCGCAAGGGCCTTCGGTCAGGGCGCTCTCCCCGCATCATCAGGCGACTCTCATAATCCACGCGCATCAAAATGGCAAGGGCCACCAGATTCATCACAATGGACGAGCCGCCATAACTGACCAGGGGCAATGTCAGACCCTTGGTCGGCAGCAATCCCAGGCACACGCCAAGGTTGACCAGTGCCTGCACGCCCATCCAGATGGACACGCCCTGCGCCACCAGGCCGCTGAATTCGCGATCCATGGCGATGGCCTGCCGGCCAATTTCAAAGCCACGATGCACAATAATCAGAAACAGCACCACCACGGAAATGATACCGACAAATCCCAGCTCTTCACCCACCACAGCCATAATGAAATCGGTATGTGCTTCGGGCAGGTAGTGCAGTTTTTCGACGCTGGACCCCAGCCCGACGCCGAACCATTCGCCACGCCCGATGGCTATCAGCGAATGAGCCAGCTGGTAACCGGTAGACTGCACCGTTTCGGGGTCGAACGGGTCCAGATAAGCGAAGATACGCTTCACACGCCACGGCGCCATCAGAATCAGCAAGGCAAAGCAGCCCAGCAGCACGACAACCAGCAGCAGAAACAACACCGCACTGATGCCGCCCAGAAAGAGAATACCCACTGCGATTGAGACGCTGACCATAAAGGCGCCCAGATCGGGTTCGAGCAACAGCAAAATACCGACCACGCCCAGGGCCACCATCATTGGCGCAAAGCCACGCCAGAAATCATGCATGTACTTTTGCTTGCGCACGGTGTAGTCGGCGGCAAAAAGCAACATGGCCAGCTTGGTCCGTGCGGACGG
>NZ_JBQEAU010000132.1:0-10968 GCF_052108595.1 Advenella sp. | reverse complement strand
CCATCTGTGAGTATTATGAGGCTTAAAAGTGTCTAGTAAACCCTGGCCGATTCAAATTCACTGCAACATAGAGACTGTGATACTTATCTTTTTTTCTATCGACTATACCTAGAAGAATCGAAAATATACAGCTGTTTACCATTGATAACGTAGCGATGCATGCACCTTGCGTCCCTGGCCATAAAAGCACTGAATCGAATTTAGGCAATAACCAACATATTCCTTGTTGAACAGATTAGAGGCGGTCAGTTGCAGCGTCAGGCCCTTCAGGCGGGGAGATAAATGCTCGGCATCATAACGGACAGATGCGTCAACCAGCGTTCTTGCCGGCAGCGCAAGTGTGTTATCAGCATCGCCGAAATTTGATCCCTGATAGCGCAAACCAGCCGCCAGATGCAATGCTGATAATGGACTGTACTCCATCCACAACGCCGCCTGATGCCGGGGCACCCGCTCCAGCGATTTGCCCTGAAGCGTGCGGCCAGTCGCATCCGTGTTTGCGTTGACCATCTTAGAATTCAGATAGGCATACGAAGCAATCACATCCAGTGAATCACTGATATGCACCTTGGCTTCGACCTCGATTCCGCGAACACGTGCCTCACCAGACTGCACCAGGAAACCAGTATGTGTCGGATCGGGATCGGGCGTGGTCATATTACGTTGCCTGATTTCAAACGCCGATAAGGTAATGAAACTCTTGCTCCCCGCCGGTTGATACTTGATCCCCGCTTCGAACTGCTTGCCGCGCATGGCTTTGAACTGCGCGCCGGTAAAGTTGGTACCATCTTCAGGCTCAAAAGAAGTACTGTAGCTCACGTAGGGTGCCATACCGTTATCGAACAGGTAAGCCAGCCCTGCCCTTGCGGTCCAGGCCGTTTCCTGCTGTTTGGCCCGAACACTGGCGGGTATCTGGTTTAACGTGCGCGAATGCGCGGAATCATAACGGGCACCCAGGGTGACGACCCAACGATTCCACCGGATCTGGTCCTGGAGATATAAGCCCAGCTGTTCTCGGGTCTGCCGGTAATTGATACGCGGGACCAGTTCCGGAGACGCCACGTTGTAGTCGGGGTTTAATATATCCAGAGGTCGGTCATAAAGACCGGAAGCAAATTTGTAAGTATCGTCCAGATTCATATAGTCCACGCCGGCCAGGACCGTATGTCGCGCCGCCCCGATATGAAAATCGGCTTGCAGATGCGTATCGACCGAGAGCACATTGGCCCGGGCTTGCCCACGCGTTCCCACCCGGCTCAAATAACGAGATGTTGGATCCAGCATATAGCCGGGACTGGCCTGTGTTGTCACGTCTACCTTGTTGTACTGAAGATTCTGGCGGAACGTGAAGATATCATTGAGCACATGTTCGAATTCATAGCCCACGGCCAATTGCCTGCGCTCGTATCCGTCAAAGTCTGGTTGCCCCAGGTTCTTTGCGGGCGAAATCCTGCCATAAGGACTGTCATAAAGGGCACCGACCGCCGGCAGCGCCATGTAATCGGTCAGCGTTTTGTCCTGCTGATAATGTGAAAACACCGTCACATGGGTACGCTCGCCCAGCTTCCAGCTCAGGGATGGAGCGATAAAGACGCGCCGGTCGAACCCCTTATCAACCTGGCCGTTGCTATCTCGGGCCAACCCAGTCAGGCGATAGGAAAACCGGCCCGCGTCGTCAACGGGACCAGTGAAGTCAAAAGCGCCCTGCTTGCGGTCATGACTGCCAACGCCCAGAATCACCTCATGCCTGGGCGTATCCAGCGGCTGCTTAGTAAGCATGTTCACGATACCGCCAGGTGTGTTTTGTCCATACATCACGGAAGCTGGGCCCTTGAGGATATCAATTCGTTCCAGTCCATAAGGGTCAATGCGTAGCATTGCCGCACTGTATGCGCCGAAAGGCAGCTTCGATCCATTCAGGTTCTGTTTCAGATAAAATCCACGACTGTGAAGTACATCATTACGTGTATCGCTATCACCGAAGGACGGAAGCACACCAGGCGTATAGCGCACGGCATCGGTCACGCTTTGCGCTCCCTGGGCAACCATCTGGTCTTTGGTTACCACGTTGACGGTTTGCGGAGTCTCAAGCAACGATGCAGGGGTTTTCATAGCGGTAGTATCGTTCAGGGCAACATAGCCGTCCACCGTGCGACTGTATGCTTCATCCATGGCGTAGACCAAATCCAATGTCGCCACAGCAGGGGCTGTATCAATGGAATGTTGCAGCGGGGCGGCGGCAACCAGACTGTAGATATTTCCCTCTTGCGGGATTGCACGCAGCCCGGAACCCTGCAGCAAACGACTGAACCCCTCGTGCACGGTATAGCGGCCATTGAGTGCAGGCCCCTGTCTGTTTGCCGTCAATGGGGAAGGAAAAACCAAGGCTACTCCGGACTGCAGGGCAAACTGGTTGATTGATTGGGTGAGTGGGCCCGCTGCAATCCGGTATAGCCGGGATATGTCTGCCGACCCGTTCTGTGCTGAAACAACATGTGTGCTTAAGCACAAGTACACTAAAGCGCCGATGCGACTTCCCACTGGCCGAAAACTTCCGTTCCTCAAACTCATAGACCCCTCTTTGTTTTTGCGTGTCCATGAGTTATGACGGATCACAAACGCAAAGTAACAGGCAAAACCGGCATTATTTTTTCTTTTTTATTGCCACGGCCCATGGCATATATTGGCGAATCTGTATTGGCAGGGTGCGACCCAGAATGTTGAATGCCTGCTCGCTATCCTCTATCGGGATAACTCCTGAGACCAGGACACTTTCCAGTTCTCTTTCGTCATACCACATCACCCCACTATGGTAGGACTTGAGCACATGCAGCACCCGGCTTAGCGACTGATTATCCAGAGCCAGATAACCCTGTGCCCACGATGACGGATCGCTATACCCCGACGTTTCTATTCTAGATACGACGTTCGTCTCGACGTTAGCGGTCTGCCCCTGCTTTAAATCTGCGCAGACGGTGCTGATGCTGCGCCCTGGACATACTCTGACATTGGATTCGAGCACGCTCACTTGCGTGGTATTGTCCAGCAGCGACACGGTATAGCGAGTCCCCAGTGCAGTTGCCGTACCTTGCTCTGTTTGAATGACAAAAGGCCGGCTATCACGATCATGATTGACCTGGGCCAGAATCTGACCCTCCCGCAATACGACCCTGCGCTCGGTGCGCCTATACCGCACATCCACCGCACTGCGAGCATCCAGGGTTAATTGGCTGCCGTCAGGGAGCATCACCGTCTCACGCCTAGCCAGACCCGTGTGGTGGTCTGCCAGCAAATGTCGATGCATCATGTCAGATAGCAGTACCACCACGCCAATACAACAAATAGTCGCGCCAACGGTACGCTTTACCCGACGTTTGCCACGCTTTCGCGCATCCAGCTTTGCCATGGTCGCCCGAGCGGGTTGGGCAGCCTGCCCTTCCAGATCATCGAAATTTCGCCACAATGTCTCCAGGCGCCGCCAGGCCAGGTCGTGCGTTACGTTGGCCTGGCGCCATCGCAGGCACTGCGCGCGCTCCTGATCGCTCACATCATCGTCCTGTAGCCGCACGAACCATTGCGCTGCTGCAGCAACAACTTCAGCAGTCGGTTCACACTCTCCAGGCAACAGCTCAGCAATCGAATGTCCCATGTTACGCAACACCAGCATCGCTAAAAGCCAGTTTGTAACACTGCAAAAGACTGGCAGACAGATACTGGCGCACTCGACTGACAGACACGCCCAGATACGCGGCAACCTGGGCATGCGTCTTCCCCTCGAGGCGGACCATGAGAAAGGCCGTTCGCGCTCTGGGCGGTAATGTCTCCAGCCAATGGCTGACCAGCGCCAGGGTCTGGGCCGCTTGCGCTACCGTTTCGGCCGACGGCGCGGTATCGGTTCCATGCACATGAGCCCAAGACTCACAGAACAGCCGGGCGACCTTTCGGCTTCGGGAATCATCAATGATCAGGCGCGCAGCGGTGGTCGTCAGCCACGCGCGAGGCTCGCGAAGCGCAGGAGCCTGACTGCCGAGCAAACGGCAGAACGTATCCTGGGCAAAGTCTGCGGCATCGTGAGAACTGCCCAGCTTGCGATGCAGCCAACGCACCAGCCAGGGATAGTGCTGTGCATAAAGCAGACCGATATCATCGGTTGAAAGCGAGTTAGACATTGAGAATCGGCTGCACAATAGCGTAGGCAACGCCCACTTAAATAATAATGATTCTCATTATAGCATTTATTTTGATATTAATGAAAGCGTTTGTATGGGATGCGCATCAGATCCAAGCGCTTTTTAGTAGCGTGATCATTCGGAAAACAAAGTCTCCCATTGATATTTTGGCGGAAAAATTTTCCAGTGCGGCTCGGGCAGAAATCAGAAAAGGCGCAATAACGAGCTGGCAAGGATCAAAACAACTGACGCTATGGATGGATCTTGATGTTGCGCCAAGGCGAATCTCGTACAAATTATTTCATCAACGAAGAGAGCAAATGGTGGGCGATGCTGTTCAACTTACTTTCGATGCCACTCATTGAAACGATGTTAATCCAGACGAGGATCTGATAGAGATACCAATGGATTTCAATTTCGACGTGCAATTGAGGTCGCACGAGCCCAAAGATGGTGAGGCAGCAGCATGGCAAGCAAAGAGTCTGTACGATAACAACCCGCTGGGGGACTAGGCTGGCAGGCGGCATCTCCTTTGAAGCCGTCACGTTCAGGAACATGGCGTAGGAAATCGGCGACATCGTGAACCCGAAGACAACGCGTCGCGATTTGCAGTCTGGCATGATGGTCACCGCGGACGGCAGTAACCACATGATTGCAGGCTACATCATGTGGAGCCTGGCCTATCGTCAGCACGTCTTGCTGAACATGGGCAAGCACTGGGGACCGGCAACTGGTGGTTCAGTCAACGGCAAGTGAAGCTCGTGTCGGCATCCGCATTGGCCTTGCAATCAGCTATACTTTTTCATTTGTCGCCGCACATGCCTCCGCGCTTCGCTTGGGCAACCCCTTCGGTTGCATCCCGCGTCCGTTCTTGCCGGACGGGCTACATGACCTCCTGATGTATCAACGGTGAAGGCTACGTCTGGTACACTCAAAAGACCTAAATGGCTTTGCCAGCATTGGGCTTTGATGTCGCTGCACTGAGCATAATCAGAATACCTCTCATAGCAGACAGCGTTGATGGTGTTATTCGGATGAGGCTTGGATAGGAGGAGCTATCGGATTTGAGGGAGAAGAGCGCAATAGCACCGCTAGCACCAAGCTAAGCAGGCTTGTCCAGAAAACAAGATGAAAACCGTCAATATGGGCAATCACTTGAGATTCACGCGCAATGATACTTGCGATACCATTTAATCCAGAACGTGTGCGTTCCACGACCAGCGGCTCACCGGCCTGCACATAGGCGCTTAATGATGCATAACTGGTGTCTGCGGCCATACGGAGCCAAGTTGACATGATTGTACCGGCCATTACCGGCATCAATACGCGTGCTATTGAAACATACGCACCGAGCGCCACGCCATGCTGCGGATTCAGATTGGTTACGAATGCGGCAATTAATCCGATGAGCATAATGCTCTCGCCAAGCGACTGCATAATCAGGATCGTGATGAATTGATCCACTCGCCAGTTGTGGCTGATATGCGTGCCTAGCCATGCTGTGATCGCGATGACAATCAGTCCGCATACGATGAGCAGCCTGGGCTCGGCGCGTCTGGCCAGATAAACGGCCAAAGGCGTAGCTGCGAGATAAGCAGCGAATGCAATCAGAGTGGCCGAACCCGTCTGCATAGGCTTGAGATCACCCATTTGCGCAAGAAACGTGGGGATCAGCAAGGAAGTGGGCGTCATCAGCACACCGAACAGGCAGGCAATCACCAGACAAATAAGGATGTTTCGATTGCCAAACGCTGCAAGATCTCCAAATGCATTTGGCTGTAGCGCGCCGCGAACAACAGCGGCGAAAAACAGAATAGCCCCGCCCGCAAGTGCAGTAACCACCAGGCCCGAATCCAGCCAACCCAGGCGTTCGGCCGATTCGATACCAATAAATATCAACGCCAAACCTGTGCAGAACAAGGTCATGCCGGCCCAATCAGCCTGCCGCAATTGATCTTGATTGACAGGCGTCAGCGGCATTGCTTTCCAGGTAAGCAAGGCAATGAGCGGCCCGATAAAAGCCGTCATCCAATAGACCCAGTGCCAACTGACTTCTTCCACCAGAAAGCCCGACGCGCCATACCCCGCATCCATGCCGGTAGACACGCGCAAGCTTTAGGCGGCCATGACAACCAGCCAGAGCCGCGGGTGCACGCTGCGCAACCCCAGGCTAATAGTCAATGGCAGGTAGATGCCCATACACAAGCCTGCAACAGCATGCAGAATAACCAGCATTGGATAATTGTGTGCGAAAGCAGGAATGAGCAGAGTTGCGAAACCAAGACACAGACTGGGCGTAACGAGAATCCGTGTCGGTCCGATAATGGTGGCAAGCCAGGGGACAATAGACATGGTGACAAGCTGTGCGCCGTTTAGCGCGGTGCCCAGCCATGCGGCTTCCAAAACATCCAGACCGAATTGGCCGCGCAGATCTGGCAACGCCGAGGAAAACAGCCGTCCTTGCAAAGTCGTGAGAACCGCGCCCAGAAAAATGGCTGCTACAGTGAGCGCCGGGCGGGGACGAGGTGCGTTAGCGAAAAGAGATCGAAGCGCCATGATCAGTCCAACTCCGTCTGCGCTTTGTACGCGACATGATGCGCTTGCTTCGTGTACGGAGGAATATTGTCGCCTTTTGTATTAATGCTGGCTTCGACAGACATTCCAGGCCGTAGCCTGTTTAATTCCCGCTGCCCGGGGGCCAAGTCGATACGTACAGGGATACGCTGCACAACTTTGGTGAAATTACCAGATGCGTTGTCTGCCGGTAGCAATGCTGATTCGGCACCACTCATGGGCGCGATTTCTCTGACCCGGCCACGAAACTGCCTGCCGGGAAGGCCATCAACGCTCACACTAACTGGCTGGCCTGGCTGGACATGAACCAACTGGGTTTCCTTGTAATTGGCGATAACGTAAGACTGATCGGAAGGCACAATAGACACGATCTGAGTGCCGGTGCTGACCAGGCTGCCGAGCTGAACATGGCGTTTGTTTAGCACGCCATCGAAGGGAGCGACAATGCGCGTATAGTCAAGGTCGCGTCTGGCGCCTTCAAGTTCGGCAGCAGCGGCATTTACATCGGCTGCGCGCAGCCCACGCTGCCCTTCCAGGACAGCCAGCGATTTACTGGCCAGGTCTGCCTGGGCAATGGCAGCTTCGTGCAGGCCCACTGCATGATCCAGGTCTGCCTGGGCATTTTCAAACAATTGCCGCGATAAAGCGCCCTGCCGGACCAGTTTTTCCTGGCGTTCCGGGTTGCTCTTGTATTGACGAACCCGAACCTGGGCCGCACGGACATTGGCCTGCTCCCCCTTGATGCGAGCGCGCTGTTCCGAGATTTCCCTGTCGAGATTGTCCAGATTGGCCTGCGCTTTGCTCAGTTTGGCCAATGCAGATGCCACTTTCAGTACATAATCGCTGTCATCGATCTGCACAATTAACTGGCCAGCGTGCACTGTTTGGAAATCTTCGACCGGCAATGCCTTGATATAGCCGGAGACTTTGGTGCTCAGCACCGCAAAGTCCGATTTCACGAACGCATTTTGTGTCGTTTGAATCGTCCTGCTACTGGTCCATTCGCGCCAGTGGGTGGTTGCCAGGATAAGCAGAGCAATGATTGCCGCACACCCTACCCAGGGAGCCAGGCGCAATGCCAGCGGGCGACGGTTTGTCGTTTCTTCAGGCTGAATAGTCATTAAGCGTCCTTGCAAATTTCATCTTGTGTAGATACACACCATCGTGCATGGCGCTTGCGAACAGCACCAAATGCATGGTTTTCTACAAAACTAACATCGTTAGTTTTATTAAATGATACACTAACAGTGTTAGATTTCAAGTCATCAAGCCAAGGTGCGATATGAGAGTCCCGAAAATTCAGCGAGAACAAGTGGTCCAGGCGGCGCTCGCGCTGCTGGACCAGGACGGCCTGGAAGGGTTGACTATGCGTAAACTTGCCCAGTCTTTGAAGGTGCAGGCGCCTTCGCTCTATTGGCACTTCGAAAGCAAGCAGGCGCTGATCGACGGCATGGCAGATGCCCTGCTGGATACTGTGGCAAGAGATCTTTCTAAAGCTGCGTCATGGGAGGATCGCATCCTGCAGGTAGCCGGAGAACTTCGTCGGGCATTGCTGCGCCATCGCGACGGCGCCCGAGTATTTGCGGGCACGTATGTGGTGACCGATAACGTTTTACGAACCAGCGAGGCCATGATCTCCGCATTCGTGCAGGCCGGCGCAAGTGCGGAGCTTGCCGCAGTTTACAGTTTTAGTACTACCTATTACGTTCTTGGTTTCGTCATGGAGGAACAGGCGCTGGGTCCGGGCAGTACACTAGATTTGGCTGAGCGCAAGCGCCAGTTCTTGGCATCCACACATGAAAAATATCCGCATAGTCTGGCTGCGAGCGAAGCAATATTCTCTGAAAATTTCGATCACCGCTTTGTGATCGGGTTGGAGCTGCTGATTGCCGGCTCGTATCAGCGAATTCGCGCCGACAGCGCTCAATCTCATCAGTAAACTGGAGTTAGCGTAATGCATATTGACACGCGTCAGTTCCCCTTGGTCTGGATGTCTGCAAGTGGCGCCTCTAACTGGGAGTTAGAGCTCAACAAGCTGCTGCTTCAAGGCGAACGATTCGTCCTTTTGACAAGTGAAATACCGGCGCGGGGAAAAGAGACTGATGCTACAAGCAGAAAGCAACTGGCGCTTTGGTTAAAAATCAACCGCGACCAGCTCAAGCAAGTCTGCGCGGGAAGCATCATGGTCGTGGGCAGCCAGGCTATTGCGCTGCCGCTGCAAGCGGTTTTAGTGCCGCTAAGTAAAGCGTTTGGTTACCCGATACGGGTAGTTGCTGAAAGGCATCTCGATGCTGAAATCAGCAGTTTGCTAAAAAGCGGCTGGACTGACAAGGATTTTGTTTAGTTTGCAAAACTGACCGCCCCAATGGCGCAAAGTCTACCCCAAACATCCTCAGATCCTTGTGCCAGCGCCTAAACCAGAAGTATGGAACCATACTGTCATGGGGAAATACACCCAGAATTTCGAAGCCGCGGCACCCGGTTCGGAGAGTATCCTTAGGAATAACATTGAAACACAAACTGGTAAGCTACGGGTTTCTGGCCCCGACTGATTTACGCTCACTCTCTAAAATCGCTTAGACAACGTAGCGCTAATTCGCTGCACTAATTCATCTCGCAACTGGGCAACGTGTGGTTTCTTACACCGCAATGCGCCTTCGCTTGCAGCGTTTTCTTTGGCCAGGTTCAGCGCGAATTCTCTCTTTTGTCTAGAGCTTATCTCTCGATAACAGTCTTGGACTGGAACCGACCCGGCTAATCCTCGCGCCATGCAGCATGTCCTTTATACCGCATTTGGACAAGGGATCCGCACTGGGGAAAGCGACGCCAGTCATGCAAGGTCAGGGGGTGCTATATTCGGACAAATCGTGGTCGTTTTCAGCATAGTGATCACCGACCCATGGGGTGCGCAATGGACAGGCGCCTCTTTTGCATACCAACTACGCTTTGGCTTGCCCTGGCTCAACTTCTGCAGCACGCGGGCTATCATTCCTGAAGTTGTTTGCGTGGTGGTTTTTGTCAGTCTTCTACAGCAAACTTACTTCCTTATAGAGGCCACTAGAATAAAATCATCATAAGGTCATTCCTTTATACCTTATCATCCTCCCGTCTGTCAAGTAGGGCAGATCTCTATTAAAGGTTATACCTTATGGTCTTACAATGTATTTCATCAGCTCGTTTTTAGTGGATCTTAATAGCATATGTAAACGACGATTCAACGTGTACATATTTAGGACGGAACAAACGCATGGAAGATACAAGTAGTCAGGCCACTCCGTACCCGACTCTGCTGGCCATTCTGAAATTCAGAACATCGATCACCATATCAGGTGGTGCAATTTTGTTCTTAGCGGTTTGTTGGCTCGGGTTTAGATTAGGCATACCCGACCTATATGCCTTAGCCATGGCCATAGGAGTAGTAGTTTATTTTGCTTTGAAGGCTGCTATAGAAGTGGTCGATCTTATCGCTGAAACGCTAATGCCCAGGTGAAATCATGAAAAGTGTGGATGCTTGTGTAATCGGGGCGGGGCTGGCAGGTCTGAGCGCCGCACTCAGGGCTGCAGAGGAAGGGCTGTCAGTTATAGTACTGGAGCGTGGGGCTGAACAGGAATATATGTGTAACACTCGGCTGACAGGAGGAGCTTTTCATGTGTGCCTGAGTGATATCCAATTACCTGCCGACGAGTTAAATGACCGAATACAGTCTGCAACTGAAGGCGCTGCCCACACTGGATTATCCTCTGCTGTCGCTAAGGACACCCGACGAGCAGTCAAATGGCTGCAAAGCCAGGGAGTACGCTTCATAAAGGGTGGGGCCGAACCACATCATAATTTTGTGCTCTCCCCTCCCTCATTACAGCGAGTGGGAGCGGATTGGCGTGGGCGCGGCGGTGATGTGCTGCTACGCACATTAGCTAGTAAATTTGCCAAAGCAGGTGGAGTGATCGAGCGCGACCATCGTGCGCATAAGCTGATTATTGAAGATGGCAAATGTGTTGGTGTGGAGGGAAGATCTAAAAAGGGTGAATTCTCAATACGTGCGAACAATGTAGTAATCGCTGATGGCGGCTTTCAATGTGATCATGAGTTAATCCGGGAAAATATCACACCAGAACCTGGCAAAGTTTTGCAGCGCAATGCGCGATCGGGTCTAGGAGACGGTCTCAAAATGGCGCGCAATGCTGGTGCCATGCTATCTGATCTAATTGGCTTCTACGGCCATGT
>NZ_JBQEAU010000131.1:0-11420 GCF_052108595.1 Advenella sp. | reverse complement strand
AGCCTGTGCTGCTTCAGCCTCCTGGGCATTACGCAGGGCTTCTTCCTGAGCCTGTCGTGCCTGCTCAGTCTGGTGTGTCGACTCCTGCTCCGCGGCTGGTGGCTGCCCGCTTCCCTCGTCCTCACGCCTACCGCTGCCTGCTGCGGGGCTCAGGATTCCCTGAGCGGCCAGACCACCTGCAACCGCGCCGGGCACCGCTATGCCGCCCGATGTCGAAGGCGCCACCGGCATAGCCGGTGTGGCGGCCGACAATCCCATCATGGACGATAGTTCATCGACCGATTGCAAACGCAAGGCAGACTGCAGCACCGTGCTCAAATCCACCGTGCGCAGAAACTGGCGCGAATAGCCCGCAGGCGCCGCTGCCGCCAGCGGTTCCTGCGTATCCTTGACAAAACGACGCACCGGGCTTTGCGGCGTCTGCCCGCAAATCATGGCCCGCAACAGGGCGCCCAGGCCGTAAACGTCGGTCCAGGGGCCGATACGCCAAGCCGCATCGTCAGTCTGCAACTCGATGGCGGAAAAGGCTTCCGTGCCCGGCACAACGTGGGTCCCTTGCTTGACAAAAGGCTGGCCGACACCCGGCAGTAGCTTGGCACGGCCTACCGGGTCCAGAAAAACGGTTTGCATGGACCACAGACCATAGGCACGCTGCTGTGCATGTAGTGCCTTCAGTTGTGGCAGCAAATCCAGCACCAGATCTTCCAGCTGTCCCTGTGATGCAGATCCTGTCCCCAATCCGGTCTTTTCCAGCGGCTGCCATGAGGGGTCGACGTTGCTTATAAGGTCCTGTAACGAGGTCGCCATAATGTTGTTTCCTATGCCAGGCTTGTCAAATGCATTAATCGGTAAATAGCTACAATCTGAAATTGGTGTGCGTGATAAACAGCGAATTGAACAGTGTAATATTCAACGCGCCGCCATGCACCATGGACTTTTGCGCAGCACCATTGGCCTGGTTGGTCCACCAGTAACTGTTATGTGCATCGCTGTTAAAGCATAGGGCCAGCTCCGGCCAGCGCGAGTCGTTCTGGTCCAGCTTTTCAATCGGCGCAGTTTCATGGCCGCCGTTCAGAATATCCAGAATATCACTGCTGCCATCGTCTTCTATCATTTGCGTAGAAGCGCGTGTCAGCATTTGCGTCAACGTGCCGCGAGCCCCCTGGATATTCTGCTCGAACTGCGTGGCCGAGCAGCCATGTCCGACGGCAGCCAGCAGGCTGCGCCCCAGCTGCTCGTAAAACCGCCCCGAACCCGACACCTGCTGCGCTTCGTACTGCGTTGCCGGCACATATAGAACCGCCATCAATGGATAGGCGCGTCCCACCCGGTCGCGGCTTGGCGCCAGACATCCCATCTGCACCATATCGCACCCGAGCGAAGCGGGAATCAGGAAATTCCAGATGGGCGCACTCAGATATTCCTGCTCGGCCGACAGCAACACCGATTCATGCATGGCAACAAGACCCGAACTGAGCCAACGGTGCCACCAGCCGATCAGGCTCTGATCGAGCCGTCGATGCACAAAATCACCACTGGAGGGCATTTTTCCATACCAGCCCAGCGATTCGGAAAGTTGGTCAATACTGATTCCGCCCATGTCTAACCCTTCCCTGGACATCTGAAACTGCGCATATCGCTCAGGCGAAATGGACTTTTGGCCGAATAGGCGGCAAATTCCAGGGTCACCCGACGACCACCGATATTGAAGGTGGCGACCGTCACTTCCGGTGAGCGTCCCTGACGCTGGCTGGCGCGGTCCAGCAGGCGATTGAGCGCCCAGGGACCTGATGCGGAAATGCCCGAGGTGCCGATTTGCGGCTGCAGACTGATCGTGACCTGGTTACTGCCCTGCTTACCAGGCCACTCCATGGTCGTGCCCACTTGGGGGCCATGGGCGTAGGTCAGCGTCTGCCCGTCCACTTCCATCACCATCTGCGTAATTTCCGGATCCATATCGATCGGACGGACCGCAACCTTGAATGACGGCTCCAATTTGCCGGCAGCAAAATAGACATCGCGGATGACCGATGCTTTTTCAAAGGAGTCAAGAAAGCCTGCAACGCCACCCTTGCTGCCGTCGATGCCGGGCTTGAAGCGCCATTTGCCGCCACTCATATCGACCAGGCTGGCCAGGTTTTCACGGAAGAACTGGTCCATCATCTGCTGGGGACCAAAGAAACGCGCAAAGTCATTGGGCGCCACATCCTTGGATGAATTGCCAAACGGATACCGGCCGGCAATCGAACGCCGACAGAAATTGCCAAGCACGGCATTCACGTCCTCACCCACCTTTTCCTGACGAACCCCGGCCACCTGCCGTGAAGCGGTGACCGACAGATCTGTCAGCACGCCGCCTACTGCCGGGGGCACCCGCCCCGCCTCGGCCTGCAGCTTGGTCAAGACATCTGCCGGTGGCAGCGGACTCTGGCTGCGCAAGGCGGTATCGGCCGCGGTCAGATAGGTGTACAGTTCATTGAGCAGCCCCGTCGTGCCCTCTATCGGCGGGGGCACGCCCTGGCCTGCACTGCGGGCCAGTTCGCGATACTGCACAAAATGGTTATCGACAATTTTTTCCAGCTTCTCTTTGGTTGCATCGCGGCGTATCGGATTATCGATCCCAGTTGCGCCGAACATGGATTCGAGCGACTGGGTCGAACCGGACACCCGTTCCCGCGCCCGGTCGAGCAGGGAGCGCTGATTCGCTTCGTCCTCGCGCAGCAGCGTGGTCTCCAGGGCGACCCCTTTGACAAACTTGACCAGTGGTGAATTGGACGAGGACAGGCTGCGGGCGATTTCTATGCTCTGTAGCATCGTCTGCGGTTTGCGCACCGACACATCGGCCAGATAGTTGTCCCAGTACTGCACATAGTCGTCAAAGTATCTTTTTTTTACATCTTCGAACAGCTTGCGATTGCTGCCATCGGCAAAGCTGCCGGCCTTGATCTCAAGCACCCATGTGTCGTCTTCGCGCAACTGCGTGGCGACATTCTCTACGCTCTTGCTAAAGACGTTCCAGTAGCCGTTGTAGGTATACAGCCCGGGGATCCCCTCATTGAGGGGCTTGCCGCTTTTGCGAAAAAAAACCGTAGAGGCTTCAGCGCCACCCAGTGTGATAAAGGTGCTTTGTGTCAGGCTCTGGCCGGACAACAGGCGCAGCATGCGGCTGTACACCCGTTCGGCCAGCGCATGGCGATCAAGATTGCCCCGCACCCGCTCGATCAGCGCGTCATTCCTGGGAAACGGTGAAGACATCACCCCGTTGTTGAACAGCCGGTTGATATGCAGCTTGAGCTGATCATAATCCTGCGTGGTGTAGCCTGCGGGCAGAATTTTCTGCATATCGGACAGTACCCACGACTGCAAAAACGACGGATCGTAATGCTCGGTATCGTACATCATGAGATAGGCACGCAAGGCCTCGTACGAGTATTCCAGATCGTCGGGAGGGGCATTTTCCAGCGCATTTTCGATACGTCGCGACACTTGCGGCAACAGGACTTGTTTGATCGTCTCATCGTAAATACTATTGGCCGCCGCAGCGATCTTGCTACCCTGATAAAGACCGAAAGTATTCCAGACCGGCGGGCTTTCGACCGGGAAGTCTTTGCCATTGGGCAGGTCGGTCGTCGCATTCATAAACGGCACCAGACCCAGCACATCGCCCGATTCGGTAATCTTGATATCCCGGCTTAGTTGATTAAAGCCAGGCAGCTTGTCGCCGACATGCTCAAGATAGTTACGATTGTTCCGGTAGCTATTGAGCCACGCCAGCAGGCAAACGGCAAGAACGGCAGTCAACAGCACATAACCACCCCACTGGATCGTACGATAGCGGCGTTCCCATTTCAGGTTCAGGCCAGCCAGCATGGACTCGGGAAAGACCACATCCTTGAGCAGATTATGCAGGAAGTAGCTTTTCCCCGTTTCCAGCGGAATGCCCGAGCCTTGGTCCCGGATGCCCTCGATCTTCAGATATTTCTTGAGCTGGCCGGTGACCCGATCGAAGGTCTGGCCGCCTTGCGTACCGCTGGTGAAATAAATGCCTCGCGGAATCACCACCGATTCAAACTTGGAACTGGAAAATACGTCGCTCAGGAAATGCCCCAGCACCTGGCGCAGGCCGGCAAACTGTTGCGGCAGCAGATACGCCAAGGCGCGTCGCGTGTCGTCCTGCTCTGCAGCCAGCACATCGGGCAGGGCTTCGTAAAGCCGTTTCTGCAGCAATTCGTACTCGGCGTCATAAGCAGTCATCAGCTTGAAGTCTGGCTTTTGCGCCTGCTCGTACGGAATCGTAAAGCCCCAGATCTGATCCAGTTCCTGCCGACTGAAGGTCGCAAAATACTCTTCGAACCCGGACAGCAAGTCGGTTTTGGTCACCAGCACGTACACCGGGAAATGAATACCCAGTTCTTCGCGCAGCTCCTGCAGACGGCGACGCAGCACTGCGGCGTGGGCCACCCGTTCCGTGTCGGTCGCACTCAGCAGATCGGCCACGCTCACCGTGAGCATCACGCCGTTGATTGGCTGGCGTCCACGATACTTGGTCAGCAGGTTCAGAAACCCCTTCCACTCCTGCTCATCGCCGGTCGGATCGCTTTCGTGTGTGGTATAGCGACCTGCCGTATCCAGCAACACGGCCTCGTCGGTGAACCACCAATCACAATTGCGGGTACCGCCGATGCCCTTGAGCGCCACTTTGCCGAAGCGGTCCGCCAACGGAAAATTGAGTCCCGAATTGACCAGCGCGGTTGTTTTTCCCGAACCCGGCGCGCCAATGAATACGTACCAGGGCAATTGATACAGATACTGCTTGGAAAAGCGCGCCAGCGGCGACTTGTTCTCACCGGCTTCAAAACGCGAATTGCGCAGCAGCGTAATGGCTTCGTCGAACCGCTCAGACAGGACCTTGATCTCGGCGCGCTCGGCTTCGGGCATCGCTTTGAGCTCGGCTTCGGGCTTGGGCTTGCGCAATTGGCCCAGCAGTTGCGCATTAAGCCGCCCTTCACGCCACTTGCGCCAGATAATACGCAGTAGCCAGATGGCCCAAATGGTGCCGATCACCCAAAGACGCACCTCCCGGGAATCGAGCAAATACCAGTTATTGACCGACAGGCTCGGGCCCACCGTCCAGATCAGGAACGATATGACCAGCAGCCCGAGAAAAACCCACAGACCACGACTGAAAAGAAAACTGAAGAAGCGACTGATCATCGGTTCGCTCCCCGCTCGGGCATGGCAGACGGGTCAGCCGGGGCAGACGAGCCCGGCGCAACAGGCGAAACAAGCAAGGTAATCTCCACGCGTCGATTGCGTGCCCGATTTTCCGCCGTATCGTTCGGCGCTACCGGGTCGGCCTCTCCGCGACCCTCCGCACGCACCCGCAGTTTATCGGTCAGGCGTTCATCCAGCAGTTTTTTGACGGCGTCAGCACGGGCCTGGGACAGTTCCCAGTTGGAGGGATATTTAATGGTCTTGATCGGTACATTATCACTGTATCCGGTGACCAGAATATTGCCCTGAACTGAATTGAGCGCATCGGCCACGCGTGAGAGCACCGGCAGATATTGGGAGCGGATGGCATCGGCACCCGACTCGAACAGACCGTCGCCGCGCAGCACAATCACGCTGCGATCGGCTTCGTCACGAACGGTCAGTAAATTTTCGCGTATTTCAGGTGCAAGAAACGGCGCAATCCTGTTGGTTTTGACTGGTTCGCGTTTGACCTGCGGCGCGCTGATCTGCACCGTTGGCGGTTTGATTTTAATGACGTCCGCAAACAGTTTGTCCGAACGATCTCCCAGACTCCACTGCAAGCCAAGAAACGACAGAAAACCCAGCGCTACGGCCAGCACGGCAAATACCCACAAGGGAATCGGCAGACGCCGCACCTTGTTTAAAATCGGCGCATCCTGCCAGTGCGGAGACAATGCGGCGGCATATTGGCCACGCGCATTGCGCAAGATAAGCAACAGGCGCTGGCGCAATGTTTCCAGTTGCGAGCGGCCGTTGTCCACGACCCGATAGCGGCCCTCGAAGCCCAGCACCAGACAATAGTAAAGCAGCTCCAGCAGGTCGATGTGCTGCGCCGGGTTCTGCGACAGCTTGGCAAGCAACTGGAAAAACTTCTCGCCACCCCAGGTCTCGTTATGGAAGGTGACCAGCAGGCTATTGGCCGACCACATCCCACCGCCGCCCCAGGGCGTAAGCGCCGCCGCTTCATCCAGTGCCGTGCACAGACAATAACGCGCGCCAAGAATCGTCTCGTTGCGTATGCCTGCATGCTGCGCGCGCAATTCAAACTGGCGCACTTCATCGACCAGGTGTTCGCGCAACTGGGTGGGCGACGGATGCGAGCGGGTATTGCGAATTTGCGGAATCAGTACCAGCAGCGGATTGGCCGCGGCAACCAGTGTATTGGAACCGCTAATGACATAGTCATCGGGCCGCAATTTGCCTGCATCGGGCACCGCGGTGGAGTTTGCCCAGGGACCAATTGGCGTCCCCGCGAAATTTTCTGCCATGTTTATCTGTCCCGATCCTCTCTGACTGCCCAGAACTCAAGTGTCAGCCCCGGAAAGTCTCCGGCCAGATGCAGCGCCAGCGCGCCGGTGCGTTCCAGTTGCGTCCACATATCGCCGGTTTTTTCCAGAGAAAAATAAATATGCCCGGCACTGTACGGCAGCTGACGCGGTACATTGGTGACCGGCTTGAGTGAAACACCCGGCAACTGCAGATGCACCAGATCGCGGATACGTTCGACCGGTCCCAATTTGACCTGTGCCGGAAAGCGGGTTCGCGTGAGTTCGGCCGGCATATCGGCATGAACGGCAATAATAAATTCGGCAGACTGCAACAGGTGCGGGTCGGTAATCTGCCCCACCCGCAGTCCCTGCCCTTTGTCGTGCAGCGGTATGCGAATGGCCTGCTCTTCCAGAATGGTCGTCAACGCCCGGCGCAGCACCTGCATCAAGGGCTCAAAGCTGAGTCGCAAATTGTCATGCACATAAGCGGGGAATGTTTCCATTCGCTTTCCCGTGCCGGTAAAGGTCGCCAGATCGCTGGCCAGCATCAGAAAGTCGTGGAAAATGCGCTCCGGATGCACATTGCCAAGTGTGATCATATGCCATAAGGCGCCACGATAGCGATTGATGGTTTCCAGTATCAGGAACTCCGAGACTTCGGCAACGCCGCCGCGCCCCGGCTGATTCAGACGCGCCGCCAGCAGTTCGCTGCGGGCATTGAGCAGTCCGAAGAGTTCGCGGATAAAGCTGGTCAGGGCAAAACTCACATTGCTCGACAGCACCGGTGCGATATAGGTGAAGTCAAGGACGACCTTGTTGTCGGCGCTGCGTTCGGTAATCCAGGCCAGCGGCATGCCGATCCACTCGTCGCCGAAATCGGACTCAAGCATCAATCGAAAACGCAACCGTCCGACCTGGACCACCGCCGTTCCCAGCGACACTTCACAGGTATCGACAACTTCGTCTTCTATGACGCTATAGCGCGCCAGGGAATCAGGCGTCTCTTCGAACACAACATCTTCAGCGCCTTCGCGTACTCGCGGTATCGCCAGGTACACCCGTTTGTCCAGGGTGCCGGCAGGCACCTCAAGGGCAAATGGCGCAGATTCGGCGTCAAAGCTAAATGGCGTGCCATCGGGAAACAGGCCGGTGGCCTTTTTCAGCGCAATCTTGCCCAGCGCCAGGGCATCAATGTCAATATCCAGGTCCTGAAACCCCCAGAACACACTTGTGATACTTTCAATGCGTACCCGCAGGTTGTGTTCCAGAAATCGTTCGAACTGCTGAAAATGATGAGGGCGAAGAAACATCCCCTCCGACCAGACTACTTTATCTTTTATGCTCATAAAACAATCTGCAATTTAATTTATTTTGGTTCTGTTTTGTTGACGTTGACAGCGGCTCTCTGCACATCGACGCGAATACGTTTTTCGTCAGGAGAGAACTGCCAGAATTTGTAGAAATTGGTCGTCTCGGCTTCGGGCAGATCTACTACCAGGCGCCACTGACTGTTGTTCAGATCACGGTACGAGGCAACAATGCCCAGCGCCTTGGCCTGGGTGCTTCCCGATGCCTTGATTTCCTCAGTACTGCCTGGCTTGATGATACGGGAATTGACTTCAAGCATCTGATCGCCAAGTACTGCGCGCGGGTCCTTCATAAGGGCAAAATAGTCTGCCGTGTCAAAGGCATTGGTGGACTTCAGTTCATAGACAGTGACCTTGACCGGAGAAGGTTTGCCCGAAGCGTTAGGGTTTACCTGACTGTCCGCCTTTAACTCTATGATATAAGGGACTGCCATTTTAGATTCGGTAGATGCGCATCCGGCCAGCACACCGGCAGCAATCAGGCCGACCGTTCCCAGCTTCATGATCTTGTTATAAATAAATGTCATTTGCCATGTCCTCATTCAAATAGCGTGCCAGTGTCTGACCATTACCGCGTAACAAATACAATAGCCGCAATAGCCGCCGTACAGACGCATCGGCAAGGGCGTTTGCACCCGCCAGGTCCTGTCTGCCAGCGCGCCTGCACACCCGGCAAATTCGTCAGTTTCAATTGTGTTTGTGACAGACCAAAACATCAAGCACAAAAACCTATACTCTTACTGAAATTAACTAAGGTGTAGTTAAATTAAACAGTATTTTTCCAAAGTTACCTATCTGTTACATAATTTACGTTTCTTAAGCACGACGCTGCCGATTTAACATGTTATTGTCATCTACAGGTATTAATATATTTAGTACGCAGTCCTGTTGCCGTAAACACTCCAATGAAGGACACTTCCTTCGCAGAAATGGCAGTACAGTGACTGATCTGCATTTGTGATTGCATTTGTCATCCGCCGTAATAAAACGGTATATTTCATTTGCATTAACAGGCTATGTCAAACAGCATTATTAAATATTTCTATTACACAAACATGTCTCAATTCAAAAAAATGAACGCTTCACGTGTATTTCTGCTGCCCGGTGTACTTGCTGCTGGTGTCCTGATGTCGGCATGCTCCCTGTGGAGCAGCTCCGGTCCAACTGCGCTGTCCTCGTCCGAAGAAGTACAGATTCGGCCGATACGCGAAAGTTTTATGGCAGGACAATACGAGGCGGTCATTACGCAAGTGACGAACACCCCGACACTGAACACCGGCTCGGTCCCGCTGCACACGACTGCACTCAAGTACAAGGCATTCAGTGAGTGCCTGACTGAAGCCAAGCGCAGTTGTGCCAGCACTTTTGAACAAATTTTGACACTGGATCCCAATTTCGCATTGCTTCCCGCCGAAAAATCGCATCCCTCCTGGGGACCGGTTTTTGAGCGAATACAGAAACAGCATCAGCCCGGCAAAACAGCAAGCCCGGGCACACAGGCCAGCGGCAGCATTACGCCCATCCGTCCTCTGACAAAGTAGGCTGGCGCGGCACGACGGGGACGCCACAACCGTCTCCGGTCAAGGAGCAGAACTTATCATGAAACTGACCGTACAACATCTGCACAACGCCACCACGTTTATATGTCAGCTGCAGCCGCCCGGCGGCACGATTGGCCGTGGCCAACAGAATGATATTAATCTGCCCGATCCATCGGGCGAGCTGAGCACCCTGCAGGCGATTGTCCGCATGCAAGAGGGCGGCGCCACGGGCACTGTGCTCAATATGAGCAGCATGAGCCGCGTTGCTGTCAACGACACACCACTCGGACTGTCCCAGGAAGCTAACGTAAGCAACGGCGATCGGATTACCGTGGGCGATTATCTGATTGTCGTTGACGGACCACCAGCAACCTCCAGACCCGCTGCCGTTGACGACACGGGCCTGAGCGCGACCCCATACGATACTGCAGCGTTTGTCGGCACGGCAGCTGCGGGCGCGACGACAACTGCCCGCGCCTTCCCGGATTCGACGACTGCAACTGCCGGCGGTGACGAGCACCTGCCCACCTGGCATCCGGCCTATCAGGCTCCTGCCGAACATACCGCTGACGCAGCGCAGCCGGATTCCTATCCTGAAGAACACCCCCTTGGCACGCCCATTAACAGGATGCCGCCCCCAGCGCCCGTGCCCAACACCACAGTCGCGCCCCTGGGAGACAACACGACACGATCGCGTGCGTCGCCGGAAAATGCACCTGCAGCGTCGCCTGCCGATACGGGCAACAGTCCTGCAGCAGCGCCTGTGCCGGAAGAAAACCCCGACGATATTTTCAAGGATCTGCTCAGCGGTCCTGGCGTGCTGCCCGTTGGCGGCAATGCTACCGATGAACGACATCCATTTGACATGGAATCGGCCACCAATCGCAATCATCATAATCCCGTAGAACTGCTCAAGCCGGAAGGCATGCATCATCCATCGATCGATGGCGACCCACTGGATGCATTGCCTAGCGATGGTGCGGACAAAGATCGCCACACCATATTCAGCGACGACAGCCCGACGACACTGAACAAAGATACCGCCCTGGACAGCCACAAGCAGGACAATATTCTTGAGACGCTGCAACGCGCGGCGCATTCGGGATACAAAGACAAAGACTCTGGCAAAAAATAAAGCGCCTGGCAAGGCAGACTATCGGCAGAGGCGCAACCGTCCTGAATCCAATCCTCTGAAAAAAATGCCCGCTGACAAATTAGCGGGCATTTCTTCAATCTTCATTGCAACACGATTGGCTTTCAGCTGTATTGATATACAAACTCGCCGTCCTGCGCATCCAGGGACAACCGGGCGAGACTGCGGCCTTCGATCGTGCTCATAAGAATTTCCTGACTCACATTAGGCAATACCGTATTGGTCAGAATCGCATCCACCATCCGCCCGCCGGACTCCACTTCGGTACAGCGTCCGACGATCTGCGAGACAGCAGCGTCGGTTACGTCAAAATCAATATTGTGATTTTGCTGCAGACGCACCTTGATGCGGCCCAGTTGCAGGCGCACGATACTGCCTAGCATCTCATCGGACAGCGGCAAATAAGGCACCACCACCAGTCGACCCAGTAGCGCAGCAGGAAACACACCCAGCAAGGGCTCGCGCAAGGCGCCGGTCAGTCCTTCGGCATCGGGCATCAAATCAGGATCCTTGCACAGATCCACGATGCGATCCGTACCTACATTGGAGGTAAGAATAATCACGGTATTTTTAAAGTCGATATAGCGGCCTTCACCGTCTTCCATCCAGCCTTTGTCGAATACCTGAAAGAAAATCTCATGCACATCGGCGTGCGCCTTCTCGACTTCATCGAGCAGAACCACGCTGTAGGGGCGTCGCCGCACGGCTTCAGTCAACACGCCACCTTCGCCATAACCAACATATCCGGGCGGCGCTCCCTTAAGTGTGGAAACGGTATGCGCTTCCTGGAACTCGCTCATATTAATGGAGATCAGATTCTGCTCGCCGCCATAAA
>NZ_JBQEAU010000130.1:0-11799 GCF_052108595.1 Advenella sp. | reverse complement strand
GTATTCATCATCACATCACGGTCTTCACGGCGGGGCATGAGCGGAAACAAAATCCCGATGCCCAGATCGAAGCCGTCCATAATCACATACATCATGATTCCGAAAAGGATGATCACAGCCCACAAGAGCGAAATATCAATTCCCATGACGGTCTCCCGGTGTTGGTGTGCGCGACTCTTCATCGGTATCGGTCGCCGCCGACAGCGGCCTTGCCGGTGTACGACCCTCTCCCGGTCCTCCACCATCGATTTCCAGATGAGGAGTGGGTTGCGGTCCCTGAGCCATAATGTGAAGCATATAGACAATCCCCGCACCGAACAGCACGAAGTACACCACGATAAACAGAATCAGCGTAATGCCCAGTTCCAGCGGACTGTGCGGCGTAACGGCATCGGCCGTACGCATGACGTTATAGACAACCCACGGCTGGCGTCCTATTTCAGTGGTGTACCAGCCAGCCAGAATGGCGACCAGACCGCTCAATCCCATATAAACCGAGAAACGATGCAGTATCGGGCTGTCGTATAGCCTGTCCTTCCAGCGTGCATACAATGCCCATACGCCCAGCAGCAGCATTAGCATACCAAGCCCCACCATAATCCTGAATGTCCAGAACACGATGGTTGAGTTGGGTCTGTCTTCGGGCGCAAATTCCTTGAGAGCCGGAATTGTGCCGTCCAGGCTGTGCGTCAGGATCAGGCTACCCAGACGCGGCACTTCCACTTTGAAGCGCGTCTCTTCCCGCTCCATATCGGGCCAGCCAAACAGCACCAATGGCACACCCTCGCCATCCGGCCCGTTTTCCCAATGCCCTTCCATTGCGGCCAGTTTGGCCGGCTGGTGTTCGAGTGTATTCAGACCGTGCAAATCGCCAACCAGGATTTGAATCGGGGCAACAACAAGCAACATCCACATCGCCATGGAATACATCTTCTTGACTGCGGGCTGCGCATTCCGACGCAACATGTGCCAGGCAGCAACCGCTCCCACGATCAATGCAGTCGCAAGAAACGCCGCAATGACCATGTGAATCAGGCGATAGGGGAAAGAGGGGTTGAATATGACGGCAAACCAGTCGACAGGCACCACGCGGCTGTCGATGATTTCGTACCCCTGCGGGGTCTGCATCCAGCTGTTGGAGGCCAGAATCCAAGTGGCGGAAATGAGGGTTCCGATCGCGACAAGAATGGTGGAACACCAATGCAGCCTTGGTCCCACCCTATGCCAGCCAAACATCATCACACCCAGAAAACCCGCTTCAAGAAAGAATGCGGTCAATACTTCGTAGGTAAGCAACGGTCCGGTCACGCCGCCGGCAAAGTCGGAAAAGTAACTCCAGTTGGTACCGAACTGGTAAGCCATCACCAGGCCGGACACCACGCCCATGCCGAAGTTGATCGCAAACACGCGCAACCAGAAGTGGTACAGGTCCCGATAGACGGTATTGGCTGTCTTGAGCCATAAGCCTTCGAGCACGGCCATATAACTGGCCAGCCCGATCGTAATGGCAGGGAAAATAATATGAAATGAGATCGTGAACCCGAACTGTATTCGGGCCAGAGTCAGAGTGTCCAGCTCCATTTGCTGCTCCTGGAGGATTGAAACATACGCGCACGGTATGGACATCTGCTGTCATGGAAAGTTCCGCCAGTAACCAGCGAGCCCACATTTGTACTGCATCATATTACAGATGCATTATTGTACTTTGCTTTGCGCACGAACAGGACAGGCCCGGCGATAAATATGACAAATGCCTGAAGCGGCGGCGCAGCCGAACTATACACATGTGCCTCATTGGCAAGAACTAATCTGCCCCGCAATCGCCTGAGCCAGCACCGCATTGCCCGCCGGCCCCGGATGCAGATGGTCGCCCGAGTCGTAGCGCGCATCCAGTTTTGTGGCGTCGTGCCGGTCCTGCAGCAGCCTGTCGGCATCGACCACCGCATCAAAAACCCCGGCATCACGTATCCATGCGTTGACCGCCAGGCGCAGATGGTTCTTGCGGTCATCGTAGTAATTGTCCAGCGGCGTTCCAGCCAGCGCACCACGAAACGGAGCCAGCGTGACGCCAATGACGCGCAGACCTCTGCTTTTGGCGAACGCCGCCAGCTTGCGATATCCCGCCTGCAGTGAACTTAATGCGGGCATCGACTGGGTCGGTGCAAAAGCGGTCCCGGGCCAGCTGATATCATTGATTCCGATAAAAAGCACCAGCGTCGTCACACCCGGCGCATCAAAAACGTCGTGTGAAATACGCGCCATTGCATGCTCACCCATTTTATCGCCAAGCAGGCGCGCGCCCGAAATGCCGGCATTGATCACACCAATCCCTGCAGAACGCAGCGTGTCGGCCATATAGTCTGTCACGCGTGTGTTGGAGTCTATCGGCACACCGTTGCCATCAGTGATGGAGTCCCCCAGCACAGCCGCGGTACAGGCCGGCGATTCACTTTCAGTGTCGATGCGGGTCAGAAAAACCCGGGCCTGCGTGCGGTGCAGAACTTGATCTGCAACCGACATCGGGCTTTGCGTCTGGTTTCCCTTGCGAAACATTGCCTGCTGGCGACCATCCCAATGAAAAGTCTCCAATGCCATTTTCGCTTTCACATAATGGGCGATTTGCAGTTGCTGCAGATCCGCGACCGGCATATCCAGCGGATCAGATATAACCTGCTGGCCGGGAGCAATGGTCACAACGGCCCTGCCGCTGAAAGTGGCCGTTTTCGGAGCATCGGTCAATCCGGCGTTCCCCGTCTTGCGACTGACCGTCGTCTGCTCCACTACCAGCGGCGCCGTGCCGTAGCGATTGGAGATCACCAGACGCAGGCGCTTGCCACCACGGCTGATCATCACATTCTGGGTGAATGTGGCATCCTGTATCGCTTGCGGGATGCCGGTAGGAAAAGCAAAGTCCTGTGCCCACACCGGCTGCGGGCTCGCCTGCCAGCTTGCCACCCATTGCCGGGCCTGCGCGGTAAAGGCAATCAGGCTCAAAAAGCCCGTCAGCAGTATATAGCGTGTTGATTTCAATGAAGTCTCCTGTGTATAAACGGTGAATGCAATGGGTAGAGCGCAATAGGCAGTGCATGGCAACGGCAAAGGCCCGTTGCACAATTTCGGCATACATGCGGTGCGCCAGACCGCAACTCGAGCAACGGCATTGAGGCATCCCGAAAGCCGTGCTATCTGCCGGCTATCGCTGTGACAACCGTGATTTCGTGCTTGCATGCAGTATGCGGCGTGCATGCTTTACAATCCAGACACCAGCAATCACAACATTTGTGAACAATATTCATATGTCATCTGCACCCAAGGGCAACAAGCTTGTCGAAATGGAACTGTTTGTGGCCACCATCGAGGCGGGCAACTTCTCCCTGGCCGCCCGCCACTTCTGCATGAGCCCTTCGGCAGTATCCAAGGCTGTTGCCAGGCTGGAAGCGCGCCTGCGGGTGACGCTGCTGAACCGTTCCACGCGCAAGCTGTCGCTTACGCCTGCA
This sequence comes from Advenella sp., assembly GCF_052108595.1. NCBI lineage: Bacteria > Pseudomonadati > Pseudomonadota > Betaproteobacteria > Burkholderiales > Alcaligenaceae > Advenella > Advenella sp. The sequence goes on along the minus strand of NZ_JBQEAU010000130.1, from coordinate 8,302 downwards.
GGCGAATCTTTTTTTCACCGCAGCAAATGCCTGCTCTCGGAGCTGGATGACATCGAAGCGGGCATGACGCTGGATACCCTGCCCTCGGGCCCGCTGCGCATCAACACCAACGTGCCTTTTGGCGAACTGATCCTGTTGCCGCTGGTTCCTTTATTTCAAACGCAATTTCCAGACATCACGCTGAATATTGACCTGACGGACGACGTAGTAGATATGTACGACGCGCGCGTAGATGTCGCCATTCGCGCCGGCCAGTTGAGCAATTCCGATCTTTACGCACGCAAACTGGGGCAATCGCCCCGCGTCATCGTTGCTGCTCCGGCCTATCTGCAAAAGCATGGCATGCCGCAACAACCCGAAGACCTGACGCGATATCACAAGCTCGATTTGAACCTGTCGCGTTCGTTTCGCGGATGGCGTATGGAAAAAGACGGCCAGGCGCTGCAGGTCAGCATCGATGCGCAGATCAAGGTCAACAACGGAATGTCGCTCAAGCATCTGGCAATGCAAGGGGCTGGGCTAGCACGCCTGACCCGGTTCATCGTGGACAAGGAGTTGCAAAGTGGCGAGCTGGTCCAGGTGCTGGATAAGTACAACAGCCAGGAGTCTGAGTCGTTCTACGCGGTCTTCATGGGTAAACGCGACCTGATGCCACGCCGGGTCGCGGTTTTTCTGGACTTTCTGACCGAGCACACGGTTCTGCGCTAGGCGCAGCAACATCGCTGCCGTGCGCGCTGCCACAGCCAAACCGGCAATTCGTGAATTTTGCGCACAAATCATTTGCCGTAGACAGGCTGTTTCCCCAGGTTCGGGCAGGCAATAATAAGCCTGCTTTCATCTACCTATCGGGATTTATCATGCCTATTGCTGTTTATGCATTAATGGCCGGCGCTTTTGGAATCGGCGTAACCGAATTCGTGATCATGGGCTTGTTGCTTGAAGTAGGCAACGACCTGATGATCCCTGTCCAGACTGCTGGCACGTTGATATCAGGCTACGCGCTTGGTGTTGTGGTGGGCGCGCCCATCTTTACCATTGCCACGGGACGACTGCCCCACAAAACCACATTGCTGGTTCTGATGGTGATTTTTATTCTGGGTAACGCTGCCTGTGCCCTCGCACCCAATTACTGGTTCCTGTTGTTCGCCCGCGTGCTCACTTCCTTTGCTCATGGGACGTTTTTTGGTGTCGGCTCGGTCGTCGCAACCCGACTGGTAGCCCGGGATAAACAGGCCTCGGCGATCGCAGTGATGTTCACCGGGCTGACTGCCGCCAATATTCTGGGTGTGCCGTTTGGCACGTTCCTGGGCCAGATGTACGGATGGCGCGCCACGTTCTGGGCTGTAACGCTCATTGGCATTCTGTCCTTCTTTGTCATTCGTCATTATGTTCCGGCGAGCACCCGGGCGCAGGGTTCCGATCACAACTGGCGCGCCAGCGTACGCAGCCTGGCCAATGGCAGCGTGATCGCGGGCTTGATGACAACCGTGTTCGGGTTTGCCGGTGTGTTTGCCGTGTTCACCTATATCGCCCCGTTGCTCACGCAAATCAGTGGCTTTGATAAAACCGCGCTCTCGCCTATTCTGGTTGTGTTTGGGATCGGGCTGGTCATCGGCAATCTGCTGGGAGGCAGACTTGCTGACAAGTACCTCAAAACGACCGTGATCGTAAGCCTGCTTGCCCTGTCTGCGGTGCTCCTGCTCATGCCATGGGCCTTCCAGTATCAAATTCCTGCCGTGATTGCAGTTGGACTGTTTGGGGTGGCTGCTTTCAGCACCGTTGCGCCATTGCAAATGTGGGTACTTGGTAAAATTACCAATGCCGACCAGAGCCTGGTTTCCAGCCTGAACATTGCCGCCTTCAACCTGGGCAATGCGCTGGGCGCCTGGGCCGGCGGCATGGTTATTGCTCAGAATGGCGGCCTGCCATGGATTCCCTATGTGGCGGCATTGATGCCAATCGCCAGTCTGCTGATTGCAGTAGTCGCCATACGCAGGGAAAGAGCGCCGGTCATGCCGATTGCCTGCGCCAGCTGAACAGTCTCGGCCGGTGCGCGGCGGCCAACCGGCGGCGACCGATAAGCCTTGCGGCCGCAGACAAGCTGCATCCTCTTGCTTTTTTAAGTGTCGGGCAGCCCTGCAATGATGTGATCCGTTGTTTCGCGCAGCCACCGGCTCAATTGCGAATACTCGTTCTTCTCGCTCCATACCATCACCATATTCGCCTGCCTGAGCACCTCTGGCAGGCGAATTTGCGTCAGATCGTAATATTGCTGGTACTTGCGGGCGATGCGCTTTGGCATGGTAGTCGCATAGTCTGTTTCCAGAAGAAAATGCGGGGCCAGCCCGAAGTTCGACACATATGCGGTAAAGGGCATATCACAGTCAATATCATTGAGCGCCCGGGTAAAGTTTGTCTGTCTGCCGTACATATGAGAGAACGCCAGCCATTTGACTTGTGCAAGATCCGCCAAAGTCAGTTGGTCACGCCGGGCCAGTGGGTGGGCTGACGAAACCACGCAAACCCGTTCATCCTCAAACAGCGTTTTGTGTCGAAACCGGGCGCCCGGCGTCTGAAACAGTCCGATAGCCAGATCCATGCTGTCTGAATCCAGATCCTCCGGCACAAAATCGCCGTGTACGGGCTGAAAACGAACAGTGAGACCCGGCGCTGCCTTCTGCAGGGCAATGGTCAATGGCGCAGCCAGCAGCAACTCAATATGGGCGGCAGCGCCAATACTGATCACGCCGCTAAGCGCCGCCGGACTAAACGGCTGCCCGCTGCCTGCCGCGATTTCCAGTACGGTCAGGGCCTGATGTGACGCACGATACAGATCGATTGCGCGCTCCGTGGGCACCAGCCTTTTTTTTACCACCACGAACAGCGGATCATCCAGCAGCACGCGCAAGCGGGCCAATTCGCGACTGATTGCGGGCTGGCTTTTGTGAAGCCGCATCGCCGACTCGGTCACGCTCAGTGTCTGCATCAGCGAGTCGAATGTGAGTAAAAGACTCAAATTGAGGCGACGCAAAGCCGGGAACGGGTTTTTCAGATGTGATGGGTAATTATCCATAGCATTTTTGATATGCAAATCATGATAATAAATCATTATATAAATAATACCCGGGTTGTTAGAATGAGTTCCGACAATAAGCCTCGAACACTGCCTGACACATCAGCCTGACAAGGCCGTCCCGGCCCCGTTCGTGCCCGAGCCCCGCAACAGGGGCATCTGCTGTTCAATTTGAACGATCACAAAGGAACCAGACATGAGACACATCACAGGGAAAAATGCCCTCACAATTGCAGCTACGCTTGTTGCCTCGGCGCTTGCCGTCAACCAGGCCCAGGCTGAATCATTTCCGGCGCGCACCATTACCATCGTCGTGCCCTTCCCTGCGGGAGGTACGCCGGATATTCTTGCCCGCATCATGGGCGAGAAAGCGTCGGCACAGCTTGAACAGCCCATTGTCATAGAAAACAAAGCGGGAGCCGGCGGGTCCATAGGTATACAGGCAGCGGCCCGGTCAAAAAACGACGGATACACACTTGTGATGTGCGCCTATGGCTGTGCGGTTGCACCTTCCCTGTACAAACCGGCGCCTTATAATATTGAAACGCAATTTGCGCCCGTCGTTATGGTTGGCACTGTTCCCAGCGTGCTGGTGACCAATCCGAAAAACATACCTGCAAAAACCGTGCAGGATTTCGTAAGCTATGCCAAGGCGCACCCCGGCAAAATCAATGCGGCATCATCAGGCATTGGCGGCTCTGCCCATATTGGTATTGAAATGCTCAAGCGCGAAGCCGGTATCCAGATCGCTCACATCCCCTATAAGGGAGCGGGCCAGGTAGCCGGCGATCTGTTGGGCGGCCAGGTCGACATGTACTTCGACAACCTGCCCGCCTCGCTGGCAAGCATCAAGGCCGGCCGCCTGAATGCGCTTGCCGTGGCCAGCGAGGAACGCTCTGCTGCTATCCCCGACGTGCCTACGTTTGCCCAGGCGGGGTACCCAAATATGCTGATTACGCCCTGGTTTGGCCTGCTGGCGCCTGCCGGCACGCCACCGGAGAACATAAGCAAGCTGAATGCCGCCTTCAATGCCGCATTCAAAGATCCCGAAATCCAGAAGAAATTCACGGACCTTGGTGTCGATATTGCCGGCGGAACCTCGCAGGCGCTTGCCGACTTCATCACATCTGAAACCAGCAAGATTGCCACGCTGATCAAAGAAAACAATATCACGGCCAAGTAGGCCTGCCGCCACTCCAACGCACGGTGCCGGAGAGCATGACAAAGAGAGTTACATGAGCGAAGAAACGCACAAACCCGCAATCGGCCTCAGAGATATGGGTTCGTTTCATATTGGCGGGCGCACCGTGCAACTGCACGATCAACCGGAATATGAACGTGTGATGAGCGCCGGTGGGGAACCGGTCAGAATCAATCTGAACGGCACGTATTCGATTGAACAAATGTACGTGCAGTACTTTCTTGCTGAAAAGCCCAACGGCAAGGGTCCGCTTGTATTCTGGCATGGCGGCGGCATGACCGGCGCGGCGTGGGAAGCCACGCCGGATGGGCGCGAAGGCTGGGTCAATTATTTCATTCGCCATGGTTGGGATGTTTATGTATGTGATGCGGTGGAACGAGGCCGGTCGGGATTTGCCCCCTGGCCGCAAATCTGGCCTGAAAAGCCAGTCTGCCAGACCGTCAATGATATCTACAGCAGGTTCCGTATCGGAGATCGGGCTGACAGTTATGATCGCGACCCGACAAGACGAACGGCTTACCCGAATACACGCTTCCCGCTACACGCCTTTGACCAGTTTGCAAAACAGATGGTCCCGCGCTGGACCCATACCGACCAAGCCATCCTGTCTGCCTTTGAAGCACTAATGCGCCAACTAGGGGCCGCCAGCATTGTGTGCCATTCCCAGGCCGGGCCGCTTGCCTTGCAACTTGCCGCAAGGCATCCGGAACGGGTCCGGACACTGGTGGCCATCGAGCCGGCCGGCATACCCGATATCAGCCGCGCAGACTACCGAACGCCCACGCTGATGGTGCTTGGCGACAACATGGATACCGACAGCAGATGGCAACTGCTCAGGGAAAAAATCCTGACGTTTTGCGGTGCCGTCCCCGGCACGACGGTGCTATCGTTGCCTGAGATCGGCATCAGGGGCAATTCACATGTCATGATGATGGATAACAACAATCAGGACATCGCACAACTTATCAACGGGTGGCTGGGCAGGCGGATAAGCAAATAAAACCGCCCGATGGCGGGCGGCGTCTGCGCTTGCTGCGCCGTGTTCAGGTCGGACAAATATTTCTGGCATCTGTTTGCCGGCCTGCTGACCGGTGCCGTCGGCCCTAAGCGCTTACAGCAAGCGGCGCAGCGACTCAAAGAACAACATAGACTGCAGCCGTTCCTGCTGTATCTGGCTGGCCGCCAGTGCTGCCTTGTCTTCCTCCACCGGCTTTAACGGCAAGCCCGATGAATGCGCCAGTACTTCCACGCGCGCAGCGCGCTCCAGATAGTACAAATCATCGTACGCATAAGCGACGCTTTCACCACAGACTATCGGACCATGATTCGTCAAAAACGCAACATCGGCGCCATTCATGGCATGTGCAATGCGCTCGCCCTCGGCGTGATCCAGCGCCAGACCGTTATAGGTACGATCGACAGCGATTCGGTTGTAGAACCGCATCGCATTTTGCGATAGCAGCGGATCCAGCCCGCCGTTCTCGGTCAGCGTCAGTGCAGTCGCATAAGGCATATGCGTATGCAGCACACATTTTTTGCGTGCAATCCGATGTACGGCAGCGTGAATAAACAATGCAGTGGGTTCAATTTCATGTTTGCCCCACAATTTATTGCCATCGGCATCAACCATGACAATATCCTCGGCCTGTATTTCAGACCACTGGAAGCCGCGCGGATTCAGCAGGAACCAGTCGGCACAGGCGGGCACCTCGGCGCTAAAGTGATTGCAGACGCCCTCCGAAAGATCATGAAAGGCAGCCGCCCGCAAGGCCAGCGCCAGATCCTGGCGCAACCGGGTTGTCTCGTCCGAGTGATAAACGGCTTCATATTGATTCTGGATGGTGTCCATCCCGCTCTCCCTGATAATATTATTTTTCCAAACGTCAAATACCCCGCCTGCGAATGAAATACAATCGTTCACGCAGTATCGCCCACATTAGCAAGGCACGAGGACCGTATGACTAGTCTAGTGCCAATTGGCTCATTTGTGTAAATTTCGATCTGCTCAGCGATTTGCCACCTATTTACAGGGTCTCGCCATGAAAATCACACTGCACTATATTTATGATCCCCTTTGCGGCTGGTGTTATGCCGCCGAGCCCCTGCTTGAACGCGTTCTTGCCTCTCCCGTGCGCGAGAAAATTGCATTTGAAATGCATGCGGGCGGGCTGTTCCAGCGCATGACGCTGCCACAAAGCAAACGGGTCCAGATTGGCCAGGCCGACGCGCGTATCGCAAGCATGACCGGCCAGATTTTTGGCCAGCCCTATCTAGACGGATTGCTCGCCCGCGACGATACCATTTATGACTCCTTGCCACCCATTGCGGCCATTCTTGCGGTAGGCGCGATATCTACGGGCAGTGAATCAGCCATGTTGCAGGCCATCCAATATGCACACTACCGCGAAGGCCGCGCCGTCGTCCAGGAAGATGTGCTGGCAGATCTGGCGCAGTCGCTGCAGATTGAGCCTGCGTTATTTATCAGGACTTATCACGACATACTGAATGACAATATCCAGGCGCATCTGGACAGCACGCTCACGCTGATGCATTATGCCGGCGCACAAGGCTTCCCGGCCTTTGTGATTCAAAAGGACGATGTGCTCGAAAAACTGCAGCACGAGCGCTACTATGGTGATGCGGCTGGCTTTACTGCCCTGGTCGAAGAAAAAGTGGGCCCTGACCAAGGTGGGCGCTCATCACGATGATTTTCACCTATTTATATCTGGCTGGCGCGATCGTCATGGAAGTGCTTGCCACTTCCTTTCTTAAATCGTCCGAGAGCTTCACACGGCTTGTTCCTTCAATCATCACTATTGTGGGATACGCCGCTGCGTTTTACCTTTTGTCGCTCAGCTTGCGCACGATGCCTACTGGTATTGCGTATGCAATATGGTCGGGAGCCGGCATCGTGCTCATCTCGCTGATCAGCTGGATCTGGTTCGGGCAATCTCTTGATGGAGCCGCACTGCTGGGCATCGGCCTGATTATTGCCGGTGTCATCGTCATCAATGTATTTTCCGGCAGCGTTTCGCATTAGGGCAGTCAAGAAGGTTTCGCCTACAAATACTGGACCTGTCCACAACGGATGATTCGCTCAGGCATCATTTGTGGCACCTGGTCAACCGTCTGTCATTTTTGGGGGATATGCTGGTGCTTTTTACCCGAAAACAGGAACTTTCATGCCACTTACTCCCGAAGACATTCAATCGCTGTACGAGCAATATGGCGCCTCATTGTACGACGGCGAGGCAGTCACGCAACTGGAACATGCCCTGCAAGCGGCCTGTCTTGCCGAGACCGAGCGCGCTGCCGATTCGCTGATTGCCGCAGCCCTGTTGCATGACCTGGGCCACATCCTGGAAGCGCGCAATCAGGAGCGTGATAATGCATTCCCGGGCGTCGACCATCGCCATCAATTGGCCGCCGTGCCTTTTTTGCAGCCGGGGTTTCCGGAATCGGTCATTGAACCGGTCAAAATGCACGTCGATGCCAAGCGCTGCCTGTGCGCCATTGACCCAGATTATTTCGGGACGCTGTCGCCTGCTTCGGTGCACAGCCTGGGTCTGCAGGGTGGCCCGTTCAGCCAGGCAGAGGTTGAACAATTCCAGCAACGCCCTCACGCCCAGGACGCACTGCGTCTGCGCCGATGGGATGATCTGGCCAAGGTGCCGCAACGCACAACGCCTGATCTGGCACATTTCATGCGCTATGTGAAAAAGGTGTACCAGCCTGCTGCTATCACCCTCACGACGTAACGCCCACTGCGCTCGCCGTCCTGACCAGGGACAGCGCGAGTGCTTCAGCTGCCGAGCGCTGCTCTTCGCTTTGCAAAAGACCCGCTTCATCAAATGCGTTGGCGGCAAAGGGAATCGCCATGACCGATGGCAATACCAACATGCCCAATCCTGACAATACCGTGCGCAAATGCAACAGGCCCAGTCTGGTTCCAGACGGGCCTGTGGTTGCGCCTCCAATGGCTGCGACCTTGCCAATATAGGGTACTTTGCCGGGCTCGTCGCCGTCTG
>NZ_JBQEAU010000129.1:0-12783 GCF_052108595.1 Advenella sp. | reverse complement strand
GACCAACCACGCGATCGATCCAGACTTTGACGGTCTGATTCCGCGAGACCGCCCCGGCCGCACTTCCCGCCAGCCATGCAAACGTGGCGTCGCAAACAAAACCAATCACCGCATAGGCCAACCCCAACAACAGGAAGGAGACCACCTGGTTGTCTCCCCCCACGGTGACAAACTGCGGAAAGAATGCGATAAAGAATAACAGCACTTTAGGATTGGTAATAGTCGTCAGAAAGCCACGCAACAACAGCGAGTGCGTATTGGCTACCGGCAAGGCGACAGCGGCCTGCGATGCCTTGCTGCGCTGCAGACTGCCCAGGAACATTTTCAACCCGAGCCAGATCAGATAGGCGGCGCCCAGAAACTTGACGACGGTAAACAGCAACGGCGAGGCCGCCAGTAGCGCGGTCAGGCCCACGGCACTGGCAACAGTATGTGTGCAGCTGCCAATGGCAACCCCCGCAGCGGAAATTACCCCGGCACGCCGGCCGTTGCCAAGGCTTTGCCCGACCACGTACGCCAGATCCGGGCCTGGCGTAATCGATAGCGCAAATGCGGAAGCAGCAAAAAGCGGAAAGTGGACAATATCAAGCATGGGAATCGACCGTAAGAAGTGATTTGCAGGAAAAGGATTTTAAAGCATATCAGTTCATATGAAACAGCGCTATGCCATTGCCAGCCATCCGGCTGCAAAAACAGGTCTTGCGCCATGATGGCAACTGCAATCGCAACCGGGCACAGTAAACCTGGTGCCCAGCGGCTTTTGTGCAACTGCGCTGTTGAGCGTAGCGATCAGCGCGATTGCCTTGCCCTTAGTGGGCCTCTTCCCAGTTATTGCCGATCCCGGTTTCAGCCACGAGCGGTACGGCCAGCGTGGCCACATCGCACATCAGTCCCGGCAAAGCCTGACTGACCAGCGCCTGCTCGCTGCTGGGTACATCGAGCACCAGTTCATCGTGCACCTGCATGACCAGGCGCGAGGCAAGTTTTTCCTTTTCGAGCCAGGCCTGTACCGCCACCATGGCCATTTTGATCAGATCGGCCGATGTGCCCTGCATGGGCGCATTAATGGCGGCCCGCTCTGCCCCGGCCCGACGCGGCCCCTTGGCATTGATCTCGGGCAGCCACAGGCGACGGCCAAAAACCGTTTCCACATACCCCTTGGCAGAGGCTTCTTTCTTGATGCGCGACATGTAATCGGCTACACCAGGATAGCGCGCAAAATAGCGATCAATGTACGTTTGCGCTGCATCGCGGGTGATACCCAGATTGGCCGCCAGCCCGAACGCACTCATGCCGTAGATGAGTCCGAAATTAATGGCCTTGGCTGCGCGGCGCTGCTCGGCGTTGACCGCCTCGGGCGCCACACCAAACACTTCACCTGCTGTGGCGCGGTGAATATCCTCGCCCTGCTGGAACGACTTTTGCAAATTGACATCACCTGACAAATGCGCCATCACCCGCAATTCGATCTGGGAATAATCGGCAGAAATGATCACGCCGCCATCCGAAGGGATAAACGCCATGCGAATACGGCGACCTTCTTCAGTTCGTACCGGAATATTCTGCAGATTGGGATCCGATGAGGCAAGCCTGCCGGTAATGACCGCCGCCTGCGCGTAATCGGTATGCACCCGCCCGGTGGCCGCATTAATCATTTTCGGCAGCTTGTCGGTGTAGGTGGACTTGAGTTTGGCCAGGCCGCGATAGTCCAACAATGTACGCGGCAGCGGATAATCTGCTGCCAATTTGGACAACACATCTTCGTCGGTCGACGGCGCACCCTTGGGCGTCTTGCGCAACACGGGCAGATTCATTTTGCCAAACAGTATTTCACCCAACTGTTTGGTGGAGTTCAGATTAAAGGGCTGTCCGGCCAGTTCATAGGCTTTGTTTTCCAGCTCAACCAGTTTCGCGCCGATCTGCGCACTCTGCAGGCGCAACATGGCCTCGTCGATGCGAACACCATTGCGTTCGATCAGCGTCAATACCCGGGATACCTGCACTTCCAGCTGATAAATACGCTGCAGCCCTTCCTGGTCCCGCAGCATGGGGCTTAGCGCATGAAACAGCTGCAATGTAAAGTCGGCATCTTCGGCGGCATAATGCGTTGCCGTTTCAATATCCACTTCGTCAAAACAGATTTGCCGGGCGCCTTTGCCGCAAATTTCTTCATAGGTGGTGCCGGTGCGTCCCAGATAACGCTGCGCCAGTTCCTGCATGCCCACGTTGCGATGCGACTCCAGCACATAGGCCATGAGCATGGTGTCGTGCTCGATACCCGCCAGCGTAATACCTTCATTCAGAAAAACATGACTGTCGTATTTGGCGTTATGCAGGATCTTGGCCGCGCGCTCATCCTGCAGCCAGTCGCGCAGCGCCGCAAGCGTCTGGGTCTTGTCCAGTTGCGTGCCGGCGCCGGTGCCGCGATGGCCCAATGGAATGTACCAGGCAGAACCGGGCTCAATAGCAAGTGAAATACCCACCAGACTGGCTCGCATCGGGTCCAGGGACGTTGTTTCGGTGTCGATGGCAACCCGTTCGGCCTGTTTGATTGCATTGAGACATGCATCGAATTTTTCAGCAGTGTCCACCGTCTGGTAATTGACCTGCGCCGGCGTATCGGGCAAATTCTGCGCTACCCGCGCATCCTGCTCGGGCACACGGTCAGCGTCGCCCGTCAGCTCGCGCAGCCAGGTGCGAAAGCCGTAGCGATCGTAAATGGCCGTCAGTGTCGGTACATCCGGCGGCTTGGGCAGCAGGTCCTGCACGCCCTGCATGAACTCGGTCAGCTCACAGTCGCGCCTGACGGTAATCAGGTTACGGGTCAGCTCAAACTGTGCAATTGCATCGCGCAGGTTCTGGCCCGCAACGCCCTTGATTTTGTCCGCATTGGCGGCTAGATTATCAATACTGTCATATTCATTGAGCCACTTGACCGCCGTCTTGGGGCCCACCTTGGCCACGCCGGGCACATTATCCACGTTATCGCCGATAAGCATCAGATAATCGACAATGCGTTCGGGCCTGACTCCGAACTTGGCCAGCACGCCCGCTTCATCCAGGTTTTCACCTGTCATGGTGTTTACCAGCGAAATATGGGAATTGACCAGTTGAGCCAAATCCTTGTCGCCAGTTGATATAATGGTGTGAATATCGGAGCGGGCAGCCATATCGGCCAACGTCGCAATCACGTCATCCGCTTCCACGCCCGGCGCAGCAATAACGGGCCAGCCCATGGCGCGGATGGCCTCATGAATAGGACCGGTCTGCACAGCAAGGTCATCAGGCATGGGCGGTCTGTCCCCCTTGTATTCGGGATACAAATCATCCCTGAAGGTTTTCCCCTTGGCATCGAAAATACATGCGGCGTAATCCGCCTTATAATCATCAATGCATTTTCGCATCATGTTTATCACGCCATACAGGGCGCCTGTGGGCTCTCCACGCGCATTACGCAGATCAGGCATTGCATAGAAGGCGCGGTACAAATAGCTTGATCCGTCAACAAGTAACAAGGTTTTTTTCATGTCAGTAACAAAAGCAACAACGATTCAGGGTCAGATAAACGAGATAACCGACGAGCTGCTCACAGCGGCCGATCATCTCAAGGATTTGACCGCAGCGGTGAGCATTTTTGGAAGTGCACGGATCCGGTCAGATTCGCCCTACTATACCAAAACGCAGGAGATTAGCGGCCGTCTTGCCAAGGCGGGCTTCAATGTTATTTCCGGCGGCGGTCCCGGCATCATGGAAGCGGCCAACAAAGGCTGCCATGAAGCGGGCGGGACCAGTATCGGACTGAACATCGAATTGCCTCACGAACAGAAAGACAATCGCTACCAGACCGACAGCCTGTATTTCAAATATTTTGTATCGCGCAAAACCACCTTTTTCATGAACAGCGCCGGCTATATCATCATGCCCGGCGGGTTCGGTACACTGGACGAAATGTTCGAGGCCCTCACACTGATCCAGACCGGCAAGGCCAGCAAAGCACCGGTCGTCTTTGTCGGCACCGAATTCTGGCAAGGCTTGATGGACTGGATCCGCAACCAGCTGGTTGTCAACAAACTGATTTCGGAACATGATCTGGATCTGTTCATTGTCGAAGACGATCCGCAAAAAGTGGTGGAGCATATTCAGACTAAACACCAGCAGTACGTTCTGGATGCCAGCTGTGTCGGGCTGTGTTAAGCAGCTGTGCCACGTGTTGACATGCCGGCGGCAACCAGACGTCGCAGCTTATTCGGCCTGCGGTTTCTTTTTAGCCGGGGGCCGGCAAATGACCTGTACGACAGGCAGCTCTTCCTGAACGACATTGCGTGACATGACCTGTCCCTTGACCTGGGCGCAAGATTGCTCCATTTTTGTCATACATGCTGCGGTATCCGTTTTGCACGGCAGGATAAAGTGCAGATCATTCTGGTCATAAATCGCTGTTGATGCACAACCGGACAACACAATGGCAACAACAACCGGTATCACGGAATGGCGAATCATTAACTCTCCTTGGTATCATCCGGGTATTATATGCGCACTCCCGGGTCAAATGATACGCGCTTGCCGCATCATAACCCGGTCTCCTCAGGCATGAACGGCTAAATGCAAGCGCACTGCCTGCATTTATTACACTGTTTGCAAAAAATTGCACTTGTTTTAACAGCTATCGCAGCGTTATGTGCTAGATTTTTATCTCTTTTTTCGTTTATTCATGCTCATACGGCATTACCGAAGGCGCTACATGTCAAACACGCTTAAAACCACCCTCATCATTGTTGGCGCCATGCTGCTGGGTGGCTGCTCCACCGGTTTCGGGGTCAGCGTACCGCTGGTCAGCGGATTGTCACTGGGCATCGGCAGCGGCGGCATCAGCCTTGGCACGGGCATCGGGCCTGTCGGCGCCGGCGTCGGCGTCGGTCACGGCGGACGGGTTTCAGCCGGCGCGGGTGTGGGCGTTGGCGTGGGCACCAGCATCGGCTCAGGTGCGAGTGCGGGCGTAGGCACCGGCATAGGCACCAGCACCGTGATCTATGATCCACAGACGCCCGCCGAGGCTGCGCCTCGGGAAAAAGCCGATTTGTACGACGGAAACTAACCGCCGCTCTTCCCCGACCGGTAAGGGGCTGCCAGCGAACGCCTTCTGCGAGCCCCTTTCCGTGAGACCTGTCTGCAGCGTGCATGCGCAAGCCACGTCTGTCCGCAGACGCCTGGCCTGTTGCACCTGACGGCAATGAATACGTGCCTCTGAGCAGATAACTTTATCCCTTCTTGCACATATCGACCATTGAATTTTCGCCCTTTCCGATACGATCAGGACTCCGTATTTGAATAAAGGGGGTCGGCATGTCCGCCGTTGACAACACTACATTCATGCTCGCTCAGGACGAAGCCACACAGTTCGCACTTATCAATCGGGCACTTGCCATGCTGGACTTTGACTGCTTTGACTATATCCAGAGGCATCCCACGCCCTTTACCACGCCCCGCTATTACCATCTTGGCACCATCCCCGACGCGCTGATCCGGCTGGACGATCGGCATCTGATTCATGACACCATCATTCCCGCCGTCATGCAACGGCAAGCCGGCCTGATCTGGGAATTGAAAGATTTTTACACCATCCATCCCGAGCTGGCCGCCAGAGAACACCGGAATTTCTACGGCCTGTTCGCCCCGGGCACCAATCTGCTGGGCCACACCGGCGCCGTGCTGACACTGATCCGGCTGAGCCGTCCGATCACGCAGCAGGAGCTGACCGATGAGCTTGCCCGATACCAGGTGGTGATTTATGCTTTGCAGCACTTGTGCCAGTTGATCCTGGCCAGACGCCATCGCCAGCAACTGGGCATCAACCTGACGCCACGGCAAACCGACATTCTCAAATGGATCGCCGACGGCAAGAGCAATGACGATATTGCCCATATTCTGGGTATCTCCTCCCATACCGTCAATTACCACACGAAACAGATCCTGGATAAAACCCATACACAGAACCGGCATAGCGCAGCAATGAGCGCATTTATCGCCGGTATGATCCCCTCATAGAATTTCATATTCAGCGTTCATTGCCCACGGTTCGGCCGGCTAACATCTATAATAGCGGGTTAACCCCATTGTTTCCGGACGCCGGACCGTGCCGCCTCTTCCGTTTGCCGGCCCGCAACAGATTGCGTCCCCTTATTGTGCGAACTTATGATGCAGGATCACTACCACCCTACCGACCTTGAACAATCCGCCCAGCAAAACTGGCAAGAGCGTGACGCCTATCTTGTGACAGAACACGCCAAAGATGCAAATGGCAACGAGAAGCCCAAATTCTATGCCTGCTCCATGCTGCCCTACCCTAGCGGAAAACTGCATATGGGTCATGTCCGGAACTACACGATCAACGACATGATGACTCGCCAGTTGCGCATGCGCGGTTTCAACGTGCTCATGCCCATGGGTTGGGACGCCTTCGGTATGCCTGCAGAAAATGCCGCCATCAAATCAAAGGTGCCGCCTGCCAAATGGACCTATGACAACATCGCCTACATGAAAAAACAGATGAAGGCGATGGGGCTGGCCATCGACTGGTCTCGGGAAATGTGTGCCTGCGACCCACAGTACTACAAATGGAATCAGTGGCTTTTTCTCAAAATGCTGGAAAAAGGCATTGCCTACCGCAAAACACAGGTGGTGAACTGGGATCCGGTGGATCAGACCGTGCTGGCCAATGAACAGGTTATCGACGGTCGCGGCTGGCGCTCAGGCGCACTGGTCGAAAAGCGCGAAATCCCGGGCTACTATTTGCGTATCACAGACTACACAGAAGAGCTGCTGGACCAGGTAACGCACAATCTGCCAGGCTGGCCCGAGCGGGTGCGCCTCATGCAGGAAAACTGGCTGGGGAAAAGCGAAGGCGTACGCTTTGCGTTTACGCATGGCATCCACGACGACCAAAACCAACTGATCCAGAACGGTCGCATGTTTGTATTTACGACCCGGCCGGACACCATCATGGGCGTCACGTTCTGCGCAATCGCGCCCGAACACCCGCTGGCAACCCATGCCGCCGTCGGTAATCCGGAACTGGCCGCATTCATTGAAAAATGCAAGCTTGGCGGCACAACCGAAGCGGAAATGGCTACCCGTGAAAAAGAAGGCATGCCAACCGGCCTGACCGTTGTTCACCCCCTGACTGGCGATGCCATTGAAGTCTGGGTGGGCAACTATGTCCTGATGAGCTACGGCGACGGTGCAGTCATGGGCGTGCCGGCCCATGACGAACGTGATTTTGCCTTTGCGCTCAAATATGACCTGCCGATCAGACAGGTTGTGCAGGTCGCCGACAAACCGTTTGACAATACCCAATGGCAGGACTGGTACGCAGACAAGCAGCAGGGTCGCGTGGTCAATTCAGGCCAGTTTGATGGTCTGGATTATCGCCAGGCTGTCGACGCCGTGGCCGCTGCCCTGGCCGAAAAAGACTTGGGTGAAAAACAGACTACATGGCGGTTGCGCGACTGGGGCATTTCCCGCCAGCGCTATTGGGGCACCCCCATTCCAATCATCCACTGCGAAAGCTGCGGACCGGTCCCGGTGCCCGAAGCCGATCTGCCCGTACGCCTGCCTGAGCATCTGATCCCTGATGGCAGCGGCAATCCGCTGGCGAAAGACGAAAGTTTCCTGTCATGCTCCTGCCCCTCTTGCGGCAAACCGGCAAGGCGTGAAACCGACACCATGGACACCTTCGTCGATTCCTCCTGGTATTTCATGCGCTATACCTCGGCCGGCAACGACAGTGCAATGGTAGACCAGCGCAACGATTACTGGATGCCCATGGATCAGTACATTGGTGGCATTGAGCACGCAGTATTGCATCTGTTATATGCGCGGTTCTGGACCAAGGTTATGCGCGACTTGGGATTGCTCAAGTTCGATGAGCCGTTCACCAAACTGCTCTGCCAGGGCATGGTGCTGAACCATATCTATTCGCGCCGCACACCGCAGGGCGCGGTCGAATACTTCTGGCCTGAAGAGGTTACCAATACCTACGACGATAAAGGCGCCATTACGGGCGCCACTCTCAACCGCGACGGTTCCGCCATCCAGTACGGTGGCGTGGGCACTATGTCCAAATCCAAGAACAACGGCGTAGACCCGCAAGCGCTGATCGATACGATGGGCGCCGACACGGCGCGGCTGTTTGTCATGTTTGCCAGCCCGCCGGAACAGACACTGGAATGGTCCGATTCAGGCGTGGACGGCTCGCATCGCTTCCTGCGACGCGTGTGGTCTATTGCAAACGGCCTCAAAGCGCGCATTCTGACAGCACCGGCCCAGGCGAGCGATTTCTCCCAGGCCAGCAAGGCCGTCAAGGATCTTCGTCTGCAGGCTTATTCGTTGCTGCGACAGGCCAACTATGACTACGAACGTATTCAGTACAATACCGTAGTGTCGGCCAACATGAAATTGCTCAATGCCATTGACGATGCAGCACTGCCCGAGGGCGAGCTCGAAAATGCCGCCCTGCGCGAAGTGACCGGGATCCTCATTCGCATGCTGTATCCGATTGTGCCGCATATCACCTGGCACTTGTGGAACGAGCTGGGTTACGTGCAGCAGTACGGCGATCTTCTTGACGCGCCCTGGCCCAGCGTGGACGAAGCCGCGCTGATTGCCGATGAAATTGAACTCATGCTGCAAATCAATGGCAAATTGCGCGGCTCTATCCAGATACCGAATGGCGCCGGTCGCGAACATATCGAAGCGGTCGCCAGAAGCCATCCATCGCTGGAAAAATTCCTGGAAGGACGCCCGCCGAAACGTGTTATTGTGGTTCCCGGAAAACTTGTCAATATTGTTGGTTAATTTCTGCAGGGTGAAAACCATGGTGTACTCTTTCTCTTTCTTGCGCTGGCATCAGGCCCTGCTGGCAGCCCTCTTGCTCAGCCTGGTGCTGGCCGGTTGCGGCTTCAAGTTGCGTGGTGAAAAGCCGTTGCCGTTTACCACCATGTACACCAATATTGAAAGCAACTCGCGCTTTGGTTCCTATTTACGTCGGTCCCTGAAGGCCAGTTCACCATCGCTGCAATTTGTCGACAATGCGTCGGCTGCACAGGTGGTGCTCTCGCAACTGGAGCGCATCCAGTCACAGCGTGAAGTATCGCTCAACTCCCAGGGACAGGTCGAAGAGTACGAACTGACGCTGCGCCTGACCTTTCAACTGGTTTCCAATAGCGGTCAATTGCTGATTCCGCCGTCCACCCTCACCTCGACACGCACGCTGCCCTATGACGAAGCCAATTCCCAGGCCAAGGCCCAGGAAATGGTCACACTCTACCAGGACATGGAAGCGCAAATGGTGGGGCAACTGGTACGGCGCATCAGCTCTGATGACGTGATCCAGGGCTATCAGCAGGGTGCGGGCACGCCAGGTGATGCGCAGTTCGCCCGGTAAGCGCGATGGCAGGACAAACCCCCAACTACGAACGCTTCATTGCCGATCTGGGTAAGCCGGATGCGCAGTTGCACCCGCTTTATGTGATCAGCGGTGACGAATTACTGTTGCGCAACGAAGCCCTGGACGCGTTGCGTGCAGCCTGCCGGCTTCAGGGCTACACCGAAAGGGTTACGCTCAGTCTGACGGCGACCGGCCCCTGGAATGCCATAGAAGAAAACACCCAGTCCATTTCCCTGTTCGGCGATCGCAAACTGATGGAAATTGAAGTGCCCACCGGCAAGCCCGGCAAAACCGGCGGCGACGCGCTGGTCTCGCTGGCAAACCGCGCGGCGCGGCAGGAACTGACCGATATTTCCGTTGCCCTGATTCTACCCCGTGCAGACAGGACCATATCCTCGGCAAAATGGTATACCGCCGTGACGCAGCAGGCCGTGCTGGTCAATACGCCGGTCATTAGCCGCGAACAGTTGCCCGCCTGGGTACAGAGCAGGCTCAAACGCCAGAAACAGCACGCCGATGCGGCAACCCTGGCCTGGATTACCGATAAGGTCGAAGGTAACCTGTTGGCAGCGCATCAGGAAATCCTCAAGCTCGGCTTGCAATATCCCGAAGGCGAATTGACGCTGGAAGAAGTGGAAAATGCCGTTCTGGATGTGAGCCGCTATAATGTCTTTGACATGAGTCATGCCATTTTGCGCGGCGACGGTCAGCGCGCCCTTAAGGTGCTGCATGGGTTGCAGGCCGAAGGCGAGGCGTTGCCGATGGTGCTGGGCCTGCTCACTTATGACATTCGTAATCTTTACACACTTGCCCAGGCAAGGCAGAACGGACACAACCCCAGGAATCTGACCCGCAAGCTCGGTCTGTTTCCACCCAAGGATCAGTTGATCCTCAATACGCTGGACCGGCTGCCCTTTTCCCAGATCATGGGGCTGATCCAGCATGCCCACGACATTGATCGTCTGTTCAAGGGCTTTCCTGCAGACGGAAGACTGACCGACGCCTGGCAGGAAATGGCCCGACTCGTTCTGCGTATGGCAGATGTGACCGCATCCTCTCATTGATTCAATCATGACAACCGAAACCAGTAAACATCTTGATCTTGATACGCAAATGCTGGCCTATGGCCAGCAGGCCAAAGCCGCCGCCCGCCTGCTGATGCGCGCCGACGATAAACAAAAGTCGGCAGCCTTGCTGCATATTGCCCATACGCTGGAAACCCAGGCAGCGCAATTGCAGGCCGAAAACGCGCTGGATCTGCAAAAGGCCCGCGACAACGGCCTGGAGGCGGCCATGCTCGATCGCCTGACGCTGTCGGATAAAGCGCTGGGCCTGATGGCAACCGGCCTGCGCCAGATCGCAGCGCTGGAAGACCCGGTAGGCAGTCGCAGTGAAACCCGAATTCGGCCAAACGGCATGCGAGTCTCGAAAATGCGCATACCGCTGGGGGTCATCGGCATCATTTATGAATCCCGACCCAATGTCACGATCGATGCAGCCGCGCTGTGTCTGAAATCGGGCAATGCCGCTATTTTGCGCGGCGGCAGCGAAGCCTTTCGCTCCAATCAGGCTTTGGGAAAAATCATCCAGGAAGGGTTGGCTTATGCTGGCTTGCCTGCGCACGCGGTGCAGACCATCAACACCACAGATCGCGCCGCTGTCGGCCAACTCATCACCCTGACCGATTACGTTGATGTGATTATTCCCCGGGGTGGCAAAGGCCTGATCCGGCGCTTGGAAGCAGAGGCCACAGTGCCCATGATCCGCCATCTTGACGGCAACTGCCATGTCTTTATAGACCGCGCTGCCGACCTTGACATGGCCCACGACATTGCCTTTCAGGCCAAAACCTATCGCTACGGCGTGTGCGGCTCAATGGAAACGCTGCTGGTGCATCAGGACATTGCAGAACGGGTTCTGCCACGGCTTGCCGCCGCCTATGTAGAAAAAGGCGTCGCGCTTCGCGGCTGTCCCCGTACACGGCAACTGGTACCGCAGGCCACTGCCGCCACAGATGAAGACTGGGCAACGGAATACCTGGCGCCCATTCTGGCCATTCGCATTGTCGACTCGATCGATGAAGCCATGACGCATATTGCCACATGGAGTTCGGGCCATACGGAAGCGATTGTCACAGACAGCGTGTCCGCCGCCAACCGGTTCCAGCGGGAAGTGGACTCCAGTTCCGTTTACGTGAACCTGCCCACCGTCTTTGCCGACGGCTTCGAGTACGGGCTGGGTGCAGAGATCGGGATTTCGACCAATCGTCTGCACGCGCGCGGCCCTGTCGGCCTGGAAGGCCTGACAACCTATAAATGGGTGCTAGAAGGCAACGGCCAATTGCGCGGGTAAAATAAAATGCTTTGGATCAAATCACTTCATATCGTATTTGTCACCGCCTGGTTCGCCGGGCTGTTCTATCTGCCACGCATTTTTGTCAATCTGGCCCAACAGCCCCAGGATGGCCCGGTCTATCCGGTCCTGCTGGGCATGGCCCGACGGCTGCTGCGCTTTACCACGATGCTGGCGGTGCCGGCCGTCGCTTTCGGCCTGGTACTCATGCTGTATTACCGAATCGGCCTTGCCAATGGCTGGCTGCATGCGAAATTGCTTTTTGTACTGCTGATTATCGGCTACCATCACGCCTGTTTTCGCATCTACAGAAAATTTGTACAGGGCCGCAACCAGCGCGACCATGTCTTTTATCGCTGGTTCAATGAAATACCGGTATTGCTACTGCTGGCGGTGGTCATTCTTGTGGTCACCAAACCTTTCTGACAGGCTTAGCCATGACCGATGACAATACACCCCCAAGCCGCAAGAAACTCAGTCTTAGCGGTGCGCCGCGCAAAGCCGACGAGAGTGACGAAAAACCAAGGGTGCGCTCAGGCGCGCGGGCTCGCGCCGTGGCGCAGAGCCAGTTGCGTTCCGGCCAGGGAAAAACAACCCCTGCCAAATCTGGACGCCCGTTGCCGACGGATCGTTCCGGTGCGCGCAGCGACAGGACTGCTGAAACCCACGAACCGCGCCGCGCCGCTTCTGATCGCACCGATCGTCCGATGCGCACGGAACGCTCCAGGCCGGCAGCCGGCAAACGCGACTTCAACCCTGGCGCCCCCCTGACCGGGAAAAGACCCCAGGCCAGAACAGCAGATCGCGCCACCCGCGCGCAGCACGAATCCGAACAAGCGCGGCCGCGCCCCTCATCTCGCCTGACCGAAACGTTCAGGGTATTTGCTCCGTGCCCACAGGGCCTGGAGGAAGTGCTTTGCGAGGAAATGCAGGCGCTGGGCTTTGAGCACGTCTAAAAAGGACGTGCCGTCTGCGCCTTCGATACC
>NZ_JBQEAU010000128.1:0-12849 GCF_052108595.1 Advenella sp. | reverse complement strand
CGTCGTTTTCCATGAATATTGCCGAACACGTAGCGATCGACGAAGGCTTGCCTGTTGCTGTCTTTTCCATGGAGATGGAAGCCACGCAACTGGCGGCCCGGATGATCGGCTCTATCGGCAAGCTGGATCAGCAGCGCATGCGTACCGGCAGGTTGCTGGATGAGGACTGGCCCAAGCTGACCCACGCCATGCAGCTATTGCAGGAAGCGCAGATCTACATTGACGAGAGTCCGGCATTAAGCCCGCTGGTGCTGCGTTCACGCGCGCGCCGGCTAAAGCGCAAGTGTGGCAAGCTGGGCCTGATTGTGGTCGACTATTTGCAGCTGATGTCGGGCAATGCCTTGTCCAAAAACGACAACAGGACTGCCGAAATTTCTGAAATCAGCCGTTCGCTCAAAACCCTGGCCAAGGAAATGGAATGTCCCGTTATTGCGCTGTCGCAGCTGAATCGGGGCCTGGAGCAACGCACCAACAAGCGGCCCATCATGAGTGACTTGCGTGAATCGGGTGCGATTGAGCAGGATGCCGACTTGATCCTGTTTATCTATCGCGATGAAGTGTATCACCCCGATAGTCAGGACAAAGGCTCTGCCGAAGTCATTATCGGCAAGCAGCGTGCGGGCCCCATTGGTACGGTCAGGCTGACGTTCGCTGGTGAATTTACCAAGTTTATGAATTACGCCGGCCCGGGCGACAGTTTTATCGCAGAATAAAAAAAACAAAAGGGGCAGGCCTTGCGTGTTGCCGGCACTGCCCCTTTTTTCTGTGTTCTTTGCGCTATGCGCTTTGCCTCATGTTCTTTGTTATGTCGGTTTTTTGAGCAAGGTCTCGTCATCCTGGTCAACCGGGGTTTCTTGCGGTCGCTTGCCCAGCCTGGCGGCGATGACCGCGCATACCATAAGCTGGATCTGATGGAAGATCATCAGGGGCAGAATAATGGCGCCGACCGCCTGACCTGCAAACAGCACCTGCGCCATGGGAAGGCCGCTGGCCAGACTCTTTTTCGATCCACAAAATACAAGTGTGATACGGTCTTCGAGCGAAAAGCCCATCAGGCGACCGATCAGCGAAGTCAGAATCAGTACAATGGCCAGGAGCAGGACGCTGGCAAACACAACTGCAATCAGGGCACCTATCGGTGTTTCATGCCAGAGGCCTTCATTGACCGCCTCTGAAAATGCAACATAGACCACCAGCAGGATGGAGCCCTGATCCACAAATTTCATGAGGGAACCATGCCGGCCAATAAACCCCGAGGTCCACAGGCGGCTAAAGTGCCCCAGCGCAAAGGGAACCAGCAACTGCAGGGTAATGAGCCAAATGGCTTCCAGTGCCTGGTGTGAATCTGCGGTTGCATTGCTATCGGCAATCAGCAAATTAACCAGCATGGGCGTGATGAAAATGCCCAGTATGCTGGACGAGGATGCGCTGCATACGGCCGCGGGAATATTGCCACGGGCGATCGAGGTGAAGGCGATGGCCGATTGCACAGTGGCTGGCAGCACGCACAGATAGAGTACACCCTTGTACAGGTCCGGTGTCAGCATGGGTTCGAGCACCGGGCGCAGAACGACACCCAAGAGGGGAAACAGAATGAACGTGCAGGAAAAAATGACCAGATGCAGCCGCCAGTGTGTCGCGCCGGCAATGATCGCCTGGCGTGACAGGCGTGAGCCGTGCAGGAAGAACAGCAGTGCAATGGCCAGGTTGGTGACCAGTTCGGCGACGGGCATGCCCCGACCATGCGCGGGTAATACAGACGCAATAATAACCGCGACGATCAACAACAGGGTGAAACGGTCGATTTTCAGGAAACGAAGCAGGGACTGGGACATTGCGCGTATCTACGTTAAGGATTGAATGGTGCGGCTATTGTACTCAATCCTGCACCGGATTTACCTGGGGCCAAGCGCGTGGGGGCTGTAATTGCGCAGCATATCTCGCGGTCTTGTGACGGCAAATGGCATGTGCCGGCGTCTGGTAATTGACTCGCAGGGCCTGATTTGACTGGCCTGTGGGCCGATGCGATGGACCAGCGATGGGTGTCCTGACCGCGTGTGGCGCAAAGACATGGACATTAGGTAAAATCACCTTGAACCTGTGGTGATGTATTCTTTTTTCTAAAAACAAAAAAGGCCGGTGATCCGCTTCGTTGAATAGCGTGTCACCGGCCTTTGCCTTCCGATACGATTGGCCGACCAAGGCTACAGCGCATCTCCGGCATAGTCGGCCAGGCGCGAACGCTCGCCTTTTTGCAGCGTAATATGCCCGGAATGCGGCCAGCCCTTGAAGCGGTCGACGACATAGGTCAGGCCCGAACTGCCTTCGGTCAGGTAGGGCGTATCAATCTGCGCGATATTGCCAAGGCAAATGATCTTGGTGCCGGGGCCGGCCCGGGTGATCAGTGTTTTCATCTGCTTGGGCGTCAGGTTCTGCGCTTCATCGATAATCAGATACTTGTTCAGGAAAGTGCGCCCGCGCATGAAGTTGAGCGACTTGATCTTGATATGCGATTTGACCACTTCCTTGCTGGCGCTGCGATCCCATTCGCCGGACGAACCGTCATTCTTGGTGCCCGTATTGAGAAATTCCAGATTGTCTTCGAGCGCGCCCATCCAGGGTTGCATTTTCTCTTCTTCAGTACCCGGCAGAAACCCGATGTCTTCACCCACTGGCACGGTTACTCGGGTCATGATGATTTCAGTATAGCGCTTGGTTTCCAGCACCTGAGTCAGCCCGCAGGCAAGCGCCAGCAGGGTTTTACCGGTACCTGCCTGGCCCAGCAGCGAGACAAAGTCAATATCCGGATTCATGAGCAGGTTGAGCGCGAAGTTCTGTTCGCGGTTGCGTGCGGTGACGCCCCAGACGTTGTTTTTCTTGTGGGTATAGTCTCGCAGGGTGGCCAGCACGGCTGTTTTTCCGTTGACTTCACGAACCTGGGCGTACAGCGGCGAGTCGCCTTCAAGATAAACGAACTGGTTGACCACGAAATCGGCGCACAGCGGTCCCTTGATCTTGTAGAAGGTTGTGCCGCCCTGTATCCAGGACTCGACATCCTTGCCATGTTTGGCCCAGAAATTGTTCGGCAGCAGCATGGCCCCGTCATACAGCAGGTCGGAGTCTTCCAGCGAATGATCATTCAGGTAGTCTTCGGCCTCCAGACCCAGCGCCCGCGCCTTCAAGCGCATATTGATGTCTTTGGAGACAAGCACGATCTGGCGTTGCGGCTGTTCACGATGCAGGGTTTGCACGACCCCCAGGATCATATTGTCGGCCTTGCCGTTGGGCAGGTCTACGGGAAGCCGGCCTTCCATATTCTGCGTCTGAAACAGCAGGCGGCCGGTTGCATCCTTGTTGCCCAGTGCGTCCAGCGGCATGCCCTTGAGGATATCTTCAGTCTCTGCCACCAGCGCGTCCAGCGAGCGGCTGACCTGGCGTGCGTTGCGTGCCACTTCGGTCATGCCTTTCTTGTGATGGTCCAGCTCTTCGAGCGTCATCATGGGCAGGAAAATATCATGCTCTTCGAAGCGGAAGATCGATGTAGGGTCATGCAGCAGTACGTTGGTGTCCAGGACAAAGAGTTTGGACAAGCCGTTGCTGCCCGCCGTGTTTGCCGCCCGTACCGGTGCGCCGCGTGTGCTGCCCGATTTGCCCCCGGCAGGCGCGGTGCCGCTACCTGCGTCGGCGCGACGCGCGGTGGTGGTGCGCCGGCCTTTGGTATCGGCCTGCTCGCGCGCCTGCGGTGCGATTGTTGCCACCTTGGCGCCTCCTCTGGCCTGTGCCGGTTCTGTCATATCGGCTGGCACAGCGATGCCGGCCGATGCTGTATCAGCGACATCCGGCCGGGCGTAGTCGGTTGCATTGGCTGCGTCGACGCTTGCCACCGTGCCGGGTTGGTCCTGCTTCTGACGCTTGCGTCCACGGGGCGCCGCGGTCGCGGTATCTTCCTTGGAGGCTTTTGGAACCGGCATTCCCGTCATATCCAGGATGTCGGCAGGTTTGGCAGGCAGCTTTGGAAGTGGCATAGATAGTTTCTCACATGGCTGTTGTTCCATGGGCGGTTGCACCATGGAAAAGGGTACCCGTCAGGGCCCGGGTGGGACTAATCCTGTTGCGCGGCATTCAGGTCGCGCACTGCTTCAAGGACGGCATCAACATGGCCAGGCACTTTCACTTTTCGCCACTCGTGCACAAGCTTGCCCGTGCCATCGATCAGAAAGGTGCTGCGTTCAATCCCGCGTACCTGCTTGCCGTACATGTTCTTCATCTTGATAACGTCGTATTGTGTACACAATGTTTCGTCGGGGTCGGACAACAGGGCAAAGCTCACATTTTGCTTGGTGGCAAAATTTTCGTGGCTTTTAAGCGAATCGCGCGAGGCGCCCAGTATGACGGTGTTTTCGTTTTCGAAATCGCTCAGCGCATCCCGGAATCCCTGGGTTTCGGTCGTGCATCCGGGAGTGTTGTCCTTGGGATAAAAATACAGCACGACGTTTTTGCCTTTCAGTGCGGCCAGGGTGACCGGGCCAAGCTGGCTCTCGGCCTTGAATGCCGGCGCTTTCTTGCCGATGGTGGGGGGACTGGTCATTTTATTCTCCTTCGCTGAGCATGAGCGCGACAGCAACATTGCGGCCTTCAGCCATCAGTACATTATAGGTGCGAGCCGCCGCCTTCGAATCCATGGCTTCAATGCCCACGCGCGCGGCCAGCAGGGGCGCAGTCACTGCTGCAGGTAGAAAATGCTGGCGCGAACCGGTGCCCACGAGCAAAATTTCAGGCGTGTTCTCAAAATTGGTGGCAGGGGCGTCGTCAAGAAAATCGATGGGGTTGCCTTCAACCTTACGGATGTCCGCAGCCAGAATCAGCTGATCTGTTGTAATGTCGCTGACAGCGGTCACGTTCCACGGGCGCACAGTACCTTCGGGGCGAAACGCAATGGCATGGGTATATTCGACTTCATTGACTTCGATGAAGTGGTCCCCATAGCGGGTGACCGTATTTAATGCGGTTGGCTGTTCTCTTTTCAGTTCCACAAAGACTCCTTGTGCGTTTATCTTATTCTAACTGTATTTCATATATGTGATAGTGGTCCTGCGATATTTTGCGCTACGTGGGCGCAGCAGATCGCACGGCTGTGATACCGGACCAGAAATGCCGGATGCGCTTGCGGCGTCGCTGCCTGGGGGCAGTCGCCGGTTTGGCAATGTCCGTATCTCATCTTTTTTTGTACTGCAATGACACGGCCATTGCAAATTTTTTTTGTGCATAGGCAAAATCGTTTGCCGTACGGTCTTATATAGGCTAGATTTACTGGTTTCACCCTAATTTTGTTCCTTCACTTATTCCAGGTCCGTCATGAGAAACTTCCCACGTATAGAAAGGCTCCCTCCTTATGTGTTCAACATTACCGGCGAGCTGAAAATGGCGGCGCGTCGACGTGGCGAAGACATCATCGACATGTCAATGGGTAATCCGGATGGACCGACGCCCAAGCATATCGTTGACAAAATGGTAGAGGCGACGATCCGCCCCGATACTCATGGTTATTCGGTATCCAAAGGCATTCCGCGCCTGCGCAAGGCGATTGCAGACTGGTATTCACGCCGTTATAACGTTATTCTGGACCCGGACCGGGAAGCCATTGTGACTATCGGATCCAAGGAAGGGCTGGCTCACCTGATGCTGGCCACGCTCGACAAGGGCGATACCGTGCTTGTGCCCAATCCCAGCTATCCCATCCATATATACGGTGCGGTCATAGCCGGCGCCAATATCCGCTCCATACCCATGAAAAAAGGGCTGGATTTCTTCGAGGAAATCGAGCGGGCAGTGCGCGAGTCCATTCCCAAGCCGAAAATGATTATTCTGGGTTTTCCCAGCAATCCCACGGCGCAATGCGTTGATTTACCGTTTTTCGAGCGGGTGATCAAGCTGGCCAAAGAGCATGATATTCTGGTCGTGCACGATCTGGCCTATGCCGACATCACCTTTGACGGCTACCAGCCGCCGTCCATCATGCAGGTGCCTGGCGCCAAGGATGTGGCTGTTGAATTTTTTACCATGAGTAAAAGCTACAATATGGCTGGCTGGCGGGTCGGTTTCATGGTGGGCAATGCCGAGTTGGTCAATGCGCTGGCTCGCATGAAAAGCTACCACGATTATGGGACATTCACGCCTATCCAGGTCGCATCCATTGCTGCCCTGGAAGGCCCGCAGGAATGCGTCGCCGAAGTGGTTGCGCACTATAAGAATCGCCGCGACGTGCTGGTCAAGGGGCTGCACGAAGTCGGCTGGATGGTTGAGATTCCCAAGGCGGCGATGTACATCTGGGCCGAAATTCCCGAGCCCTACAAGGCAATGGGATCACTGGAATTTTCCAAAAAACTGCTGGCCGATGCCAAGCTGGCTGTATCGCCGGGTATCGGTTTTGGCGATCTGGGCGACGATCACGTGCGTTTTGCCATGATCGAGAACGAACAACGTACGCGCCAGGCAATCAGAGGAATTAAAGAAATGTTCAAAAAAGACGGGTTTCTGAAAAAATGAATCCAATGAAGGTAGGTTTATTAGGTTTTGGGGTTGTAGGCAGTGGCACCTACGCGGTGTTGACGCGCAATGCAGAGGAAATATCACGGCGCGCCGGACGCCAGATTGTGGTGTCCAAAGTGGCCACGCGTACACCGGCCAAAGCGGTGGCCGTATTCGGTGATAAAGTGCCGGTCAGCAATGATATGGCTGGCCTGGTGGACGATCCTGAGGTGGATATTGTCGTCGAACTCATTGGCGGCACCACGCTCGCCCGTGAACTGGTGCTGACCGCGATTGAAAACGGCAAGCATGTGGTGACGGCCAATAAGGCATTGCTCGCCCTGCACGGTAATGAAATATTTTCCCTGGCCAGCAAGAAAGGCGTCATGGTGGCGTTCGAGGCCGCGGTCGCTGGCGGAATCCCGATTATCAAGGCGATTCGCGAAGGCCTGACGGCCAACCGTATCCAGTGGCTGGCCGGTATTATCAACGGCACCACGAATTTCATTCTGTCGCAAATGCGCGAGCACGGTCTGCCTTACGAGACCGCGCTGGCGCAGGCCCAGCAACTGGGCTATGCCGAGGCTGATCCGGCGGGCGACGTTCAGGGAATCGACGCGGCGCATAAACTGACGCTGATGGCATCCCTGGCCTTTGGCATTCCCATTCAGTTCAGCAAGGCGCATATCGAAGGCATTGCCGATCTGGATCAACAGGATATTGTCTATGCGGAACGGTTGGGTTATCGCATCAAGCTGCTGGGCATCACGCGACGTCGCGATCAGGGTATCGAGCTGCGGGTGCACCCGGCTCTGGTGCCGACCAAGCGGCTGATCGCCAATGTAGAAGGTGCCATGAACGCAGTGGTTGTCAATGGCGATGCGGTGGGTGACACGCTGTATTATGGTCCCGGTGCGGGCTCCGAAGCCACGGCCTCGGCTGTGGTGGCCGATCTGGTCGATGTGACCCGCTTGCATACGTCCGACCCCGGCAATCGTGTGCCTCATCTGGCCTTTCAGCCAAGCGCGCTGTCAGACACGCCTATTCTGAATATGGAAGACGTGCGCACTTGCTACTATTTGCGTCTGTCGGTGGAAGATCGTTCTGGCGTGCTTGCCGACTTGACCCGGATCCTGGCGGATCATCAGATTTCCATCAATTCCATGATGCAGGAACAGGATGGCGAAAACCGCGCCATCATTATTTTCCTGACACACCAGGCCAGGGAAGGCGACGTCAATACGGCGATCAAGACCATTGAAGCCATGCCTTTCGTGCATTCGTCCATTACGCGTATCCGCCTGGAACATCTGGACTGACTGATCTGACCGGCACGACCCCAGCAGCAGGGGCGTGTCTTCTTGTTTCCGGTATTTGATGCCGGAATAACGGAGCAATAATGAAATACATTTCAACCCGTGGCGGCATGAGCCCGGTTGCATTTTCCGAAATCCTTCTCGAAGGACTGGCTCGCGATGGGGGCCTTGCGGTACCCGAGAGCATTCCTTCGGTTAGTGCCAAGCAGCTCGAACTGTGGCGTTCGCTGTCCTATGCTGAACTGGCCACGGAAATATTGAGCCTGTACATAGACGATATTTCGCGCACCGATCTGGAGCGCATCTGCAAGGCAGCCTATAACGAATCGGTTTTCTCCGGCAGCGAGATTGTGCCGCTTAAGCCTTTGGACAAGTCAATGACACTGGTGGGCTTGTCCGAAGGACCCACGCTGGCGTTCAAGGACCTGGCAATGCAGTTTCTGGGACAGGTTTTCGAATTTGTGCTGGCGCGCGAAGGCCGCAAGCTGAACATTCTGGGAGCCACCTCGGGCGACACCGGTTCTGCGGCGGAATACGCCATGCGCGGCAAGCTGGGCGTTTCTGTCTTCATGCTGTCGCCGCATGGCCGCATGAGCGCCTTCCAGCGTGCCCAGATGTATTCGCTGATGGACGAGAATATTCATAATATCTCGGTCAAAGGCGTATTTGATGACTGCCAGGATATAGTCAAGGCATTGGCCGGCGATGTTTCGTTCAAGACCAATTACCACCTGGGTGCGGTCAATTCCATCAACTGGGCGCGTATCTGCGCGCAGATTGTGTATTACTTCTGGGCGTGGCTGCGCAGTACCGATGAGGCGGTCAGCGCCGGCACCGACGTGTCCGGCCAGAAGGTATCGTTCACGGTGCCATCGGGCAATTTCGGTAATATTTTATCCGGTCATTTCGCCCGCCGGATGGGCCTTCCCATTCATCGCCTGGTTTTGGCAACCAACGAGAACAATGTGCTGGAAGAGTTCTTCCGTACGGGTGTTTATCGTCCGCGCGTCAGCGCCGAAACCCTTGCCACGTCCAGCCCGTCCATGGATATTTCCAAGGCTTCCAATTTCGAGCGCTTTGTATTCGACCTGCTGGGTCGCGATGCCAAGCGACTGGCGGCAACCTGGAAAAAGCTGGAGCAGGAAGGGGTATTTGACCTGTCTGCAGAAAAAGCGCGCTTTACCGAAGAGTTTGGTTTCGTCGGCGGCAGCAGCACGCACGCGGATCGCCTGGATACAATTCGCCGGGTGCAAGAGCAAGCAGGCATTCTGATTGACCCGCATACGGCCGATGGCGTAAAGGTTGCCCAGGCATTCGTCGAAGAGGGCATCCCGATGCTGGTTCTGGAAACGGCATTGCCCGCCAAGTTTGGCGAGACCATTCTGGAGGCAACTGGCCAGCAGGCGCCCGTTCCAGACCATCTGAAGTCGCTGGCCGATCTGCCGCAGAAAGTGGTCATTATGGATAATGATATGGAAGCCATACGTGACTACATCAAGGCGCGGGCACTGATCTGATCAGGCATGGGCGAGGCTGGTGACAATTGAATTTATAGCAATTGAAATATAATCATCCTAGTTGCAAAACAAAAAGTCGATCCGGTGGATCGACTTTTTTTTGGACCTTGGCAGGCGAGGGTCTGTGTACGAAACGACCTGCGACGGTAGTGTGTGGTGGTGGCAAAAATTGCGTGCACCGCGACCCTGCATTGTCATTCGCATTTGAATACAAAGGCTGGGGTCGCATACTGGTTCGCGGCCGGCCCACGGTGGCCTTGGGCGACGTATCTGCGTTGCGCGCCTGACTTGGAACAGACACAGGCGGGGAGTCGATCGGTCTTTTTATAAAATATGTATATAATATACATATTATTTGCTCTGACCGGCACGATTTATCATGCAAGCATCCACTCCTGCGCAATCGCGTTTTTCCCTTTCCGCATTCCTGTCTCTCGGGTTTCGTCCTTTGTATATATGCGGCGCTGCCTGGGCGCTTATTTCAATTGCCATCTGGGTTTTTACGCCGCAATTGTTGACAGGACAATTGAGTGGCGTTTGGTGGCATGCGCATGAGATGCTGTGGGGCTTTGTCGCCACGATTGCGGTTGGTTTCCTGACCACGGCCAGCGCCACCTGGACGGGCAATAATCCTCTGAAGGGGGCGGCGTTAGGCATGCTGGCGCTATGCTGGCTGGTGGCGCGGCTGGCATTTTTAATACCGGGGCAGGCAGCATTCGTGCTGGGCGCAGTGAGCGATACGCTGTTTTATCTGATTGCGGCGGTGGCGCTCTGGCGGGTGATTTTCAAAGCCAGGAATAAACGCAACTACATCCTGCCATGGGCCGTGCTGGTGCTGGGGCTGACCAACGTATTGTACTTGGTGGCAGTTGCGCAGGGCAGGGCAATGCTGCTGACCGAGGTGTTGCGCGTTGGCATTCTTTGCATGGTATTTATTACCTTGCTCATCGCGCGGCGGGTTATCCCGTTTTTTGCCACCCGGGCCATTACCGGTCTGAAGATTCCTGCACATGAGCGCTCCGGTCTGGTGCAGCTTGTTGCCTGCGCTGTGGCCATGCTAGCCGTCGTCCTGCAACAGGACTATGCGCTGGCTATGGGAGCGGCGGTTGCGGGCGCCGTTGCCCTGTATCAGCTCGTCCAATGGAAGCCGCTAGCCGTGGTCCGCGTGCCGTTGTTGTGGGTGCTGTACCTTGCGTGGTTTTTCCTGGGCATCGGCCTGCTGCTGGCCGCCGGCTATTTCATTGGGTGGCGTCCTTTGTTGCTGGCGCGACAGGCGGCGTACGTGCATGTCATTGCCATGGGAGGCTTCTCCATCATGATCATTGGCATGATAACGCGCACGGCGCTGGGGCATACGGGTCGCGCACTGAAGGCAGACCGCTTGATGGTCAGCAGTTATATTCTGGTTTTCATCGCGACCGTGACGCGTCTGATTGCATTGATGATTCCCGTGGTCAGCGTGCCGATGCTACATCTGTCGGCGGCGGCATGGATTGTTGCGTTCGGCCTGTACCTTTATCGTTTCGTGCCTTTGCTTGTGGCACCCAGACCTGCGGCGGGCAATACGATGCCAGCCGGGGTGATTCGGCCGCAAGAAACCAAATCATAAGACGTCCCATAGGTTTCTCATCGGTCTACAAGCGGCTCCAGAAGCGATAGCAGTCAGGGGCTGTCAGCGTCCATACCATGAAGCGACCGCCGAAATCAGCGCAGTGAGCCTGAACGGGTTGCACTCGTGCTTCTGCTGGTCAATACGCCTGGGCTGCCTGCGCTGCAGCAAGCCCACTCATGACAGCGCCCTCGAGTACGCCCGGGTAGCCGGTGTTGGTCCAGTCGCCGGCCAGGAACAGGCCAGGCCAGGGCGTCACGCAATCGGGCCGGGCCAGCCCGGGGGTGGCTGCAAACGTCGCTCTCTTTTCCATGATCAGTTCGAAACCGAGGACTTGCGGCAGCGTTACGCCGGTGGGCAACTGGTCGCGAACCTGGGACAGTATCGCATTGGCAATATTGTCCCGGCCAGTGCCGATCAGATGGTCTGCATGGCTGATTACAATTGAAATTGCATGTGAAAAGCGGTCATTGGCAGCGCCTGGTGTTGTCGCGTTGGCAGAGGCGGTGTCGACAGATCCGATGGCTGCATCGGGATGCATGAAGCGGCTGCGATTGAACAGCCACTGCCCGTCGTGCCCGGCCTGGCGATTTTCCTTTAGCATATACATGCAGCCGGGCAAGGGAAAGGCGCGCTCCAGAAACACAGTCAATGTGGCAATCGCGTGGTATTGGAAGGCATTCAACTGGTCGAGCAGCGCAGATTTTTCTGCCAACGCTGCCTGGCGCTGGTCATCGATGTCGGGCTGCGCATGATCGTCTGTTATCGGTGCGCCGTTCAGGTTGTCCGCCTGATTGGGCATGAGTCGGGACAGTAGGCGATGGCACATGCGCGCCGGTGCGGCCAGGATCACGGCATCGAAAACGGCGTCGCCTTGCTCGGCGTGGTCACGCCCGGCAGCACGGTTATCCGGCGCCTGGCGCGGCTGCCTGGGCGGCCGGCTGCCCGTGCCCGTATGTAGTCGATAGCCGCCGGGCGCGGCACTCAAGCCATGCACCGGCATGTTGGCATGAATTGTCAGTTGTGGCGCAAGCACTTCAGGCCACAGGGCACTCAGATCGACGCGCGGCAGGATCAGGTCGCTGGCATCTGCACCGGCCGTCAGGCTATCCCTGAGCACGACGGAAAACAGCGCCATTGACGCATCGCCAATCGGCGTATTGAGCGTGGCAATGCACAAGGGTTCCCAAAAAAGACGGATCAGCGCGGTCGGTTGGCGCTGTTTTTGCAGCCAGGCGAGGACGGTGGTATCGGGCGCCACATGCCACCCAGTCAATTGCAGTTGCAATAGCGTTCGGAACAGGACGTATTTGTGGCCAGCGCTCAGGCCTTTCATGCGAAGCAGCGCCAGGGGCAATCGGAGTGGTCCTGGATGGGCCGTATTGACCGACAGGTGCAACGCGCCGTCCAGCGAGGTCAGTTGCAGGGGCAGACGCAGCAGGGCATGGTCGTTGTCGACGCCAATCTCTTGCATAAGCTCAAGAATGTGGCGGTAGGCGCCCAGCATCAGGTGCTGGCCATTGTCGAGCACCAGACCGCGGCGCGCAATCACTGCCTTGCGGGCGCGCCCGCCAAGTACCGGTGATTGCTCGAATACCTCGGTGTGCCATCCGGCCCGTTTGAGTGTGAAGGCGGCGGCCAGGCCCGCCCAGCCAGCACCCACGACGGCAATGCGCGGCCGGGAGTGGTCAGCGTTGAGGGACATCCAGCTTTCGCATTTTACGGATGAATCCCTTGCCGCCGCCCACCCAGATTTTCCAGGCGATCATCAGTTTGCGCAGGGGGGTCAGGGAAATGTGGCTGGTCAGCACCGGCCAGCCGTCCTTTTCAATTTCACACAGCAGGGTGTAGTAGATTGCAGCCATCATTAGTCCGGGGC
>NZ_JBQEAU010000127.1:0-12928 GCF_052108595.1 Advenella sp. | reverse complement strand
CTTTTTACCGAAATCCTGATGATGTTGAATCAAACCATAACCTGGTTCGTTTCTGTTTTGCAAAAAAAGAAGAAACCTTGAAGCAGGCCATTTCGGTGCTTAAGCACCTCTAGTTATTAAACTGTTTGAATATATAAAAGATTAAGAGATAGATACTCTGTGGATATGTTGAAACGGATGAATTTACGCGTTTATTCATGAACTTAGCGGGAAATTTGGCTGGTGAATACCTGGCTTTTGTCCGGTGTATAAAAATGAACAACTTTGGCACTCGGCAGTTTCCCGCTATTTATCAAGTTTTGATACAGAAGTTATTCACAATGACTCGCCCAGAGCTTATCCACAGGCAAAAATCTGACAAAAACACGGTTTTGGATAATTTTTAACCGGTCTTTTACCCGCGGTTTTGCCCGCCTGATCGGTACAAATAGCGAAATTTCCCCTGGGAATATAGACGGGATAGGGACCCCTCCGGGTTGTGCCGCACGGAAAAATCGTTAGCGGGTATAAAGGCCTTCTAAATAAAATTTGCGTCGTTCGAGCGGTGTATAGGAGAGAGCCTCACTGAAGGATGGTCGGGTAGGGAAGTCTGACTGGCGTCAGCGGGGGACTAATTAAGTTCTCTATGTCCCAAACGGGGGAGGGCAGGCGGTGGTCCACGCCAGCTGGCGTACACTGGCAATATCCCAAAGAAGGGGCAAAGCAGGCAAGATGAGCGCAGACGGTACGCCATTTACGGAAGAAACAGATCTGATCGCGCGAAATAGAGCGTGCTGGCGTAACGAGCGGAGGGGTGCTGCCAGAAAAACAGGGAGACGTTTAACCAACCGCCTGAAAACAAACAATCTGACGCCGTGGCAGCGTTGGAGAAAAATCACGTTTTATCTTTATTCTCGCGGCCAATGAAGCCGACTCCAGCGTATCTTCACTCAGCACGTCGATTCACCAGGACCTTGTACATCAGAGGTCTATCTCTCTTTGGCGGAAAATTACGGTTTCCCAATAGCTTCAATCACGTTGTTCACAATTCCTGCTTATAATTCGAGATAATCCAGCGTGAGTGCATATTGTGCCGCGTTGCAGCAATGCCCAGGACCCCATTGACGGGACCATATCCGTTTTCAATCAGGCGATAGAGGAGCAAACATGGCCTACGATAGTCAGAATATTTTCGCGAAAATTCTTCGGGAGGAGGCGCCGTCCTTCAAAATCTATGAAGACGACAAGACATACGCCATGATGGACATCATGCCGCAAACGCGAGGACACTTGCTTATTCTGACCAAGGAAGAGGCAGAAACGCTACTCGATTTGTCGTTGGAAGGTGCTCAGGCATGTGTGGCCACTGCAAAAAAAATCGCGCCAGCGCTGCTGGAAGTGACCAAAGCTGACGGCTTTATCCTGTCACAGTTCAATAAGGAGATCGCCGGACAAACCGTTGACCACGTGCATTTTCACCTGGTCCCCCGGTATATTGGGCAAACAGTGGAACGTCATGGTCGTGTAAAAGGGGATATGGACGAGATAGCAGCACTTGCCCGGCAAATTGCTGCAGCCATTAAGTAATTTGTCCGGCCCCGGCATTCAATTGTACGGTCGGGGCAATGCTTGCACGACAATACTGTAGATCGGGTAGAACCCTTCATTAAATCCATCATCTGACCCGACAAGATCATTCTGGTCAGAGCTATAGATCTTAAAATTTCATAATCTCTCGCTATTACAATAGCCACTCAATGGGCAGTATCGACAGAAACCAGACAATGCCGCGTTTGAGCAGGCTGGTCTCGGGTTCCGAGTTGTAGCGGATCAGTTTGCCGTCCCGGTGCTCTATCCAATACACGTCACCCGCTTCAGATAGGCGAACTTCGTACGATGTTTTGGCGATCTCTTTATCAAAGTAGCTTTCCATCTGCAATGCCAGGTTGGGGCTCTCAATGACAAAACCCATTTCGGTATTAAGATGAGTTGATCGGGGGTCGAAGTTGAACGATCCGACAAATACGCGCTTATGGTCAACGGCAAATGTTTTTGCGTGAAGACTGGATCCGGAACTGCCTAAAGGCCCGGCGCTATCATTGCGCTTGTCGGTGGTGGATACGCGTTGCAACTCATAGAGTTTGATACCGGCAGCCAGGAGATCTTTACGCCGTTTGGTGTAGCCAGCGTGGACGGCAGAAACGTCCGTGGCATCCAGTGAATTGGTCAAAACTCGTAGTTTTACACCGCCCTGGGCCATTTTTGTAAATACCTCGACGCCGGCGGCAGTGGGTACAAAGTACGGCGATATCAGATCAATGGTACGGGTTGGGCGCCCAAGCACGTCAGCCAGTTGATAGATCAGCAAGCCGTCTGATGTTGCCTTGCCAAGGCCTTTGGCTGGATCATCGCTGACCATCCGAACATCGGCCCACTCGAAACTTAGATTGCCCGTTAGCATCTTCGAGATAAACGGCGAGGTTCTGATCGCTTGCGTATATTGGGCGGCCGCCTGGGACTTTAGCAGGCTTTCGGCCCTGGCTTTGAGCTGTGGCAGGATTGTTGCGTCGACCTGCGGCAAGATCAAGTCGACAGGATAAGATGACTTGCTTGCCCAGTAACGATCGAAATCGGTGGAAACGTCGCCTGTAGCTTTGCCGATAGCCAGAACATCCAGATCGGCAAACAAAACGGATTCACCCGCCCCGAAATATTCATCACCCACATTGCGCCCGCCAATAATTGTTGCCTGGTTGTCTGCGGTAAACGATTTGTTGTGCATGCGGCGATTTGCACGCATAAAGTCGGTAACAAAGCCTGTGGATTTTGGCCAGCGTACGATAAACGGATTGAACAGCCGAATTTCGATATTCGGATGATTATTCAGGGCAGCAAGCGCTTCATCCAGACCTGCCGTGCCGTTGTCGTCAAGCAGCAGGCGGACACGGACGCCTCTGTCGGCTGCTGTGCGCAGTTCTTCAAGAAGCAGAGTTCCTGTGATGTCGTCATGCCAAATGTAATACTGCACATCCAGCGATTTTTGTGCGGCACGTGCCAGCAGCGTGCGTGCGGCGAAAGCCTCATGGGCGTCGGCTAGTGCATATATACCGCTTTTGCCTGGATGTGCCTGGACCAGGGGCAATAGGGCTCGC
The DNA here is from genome assembly GCF_052108595.1 of Advenella sp. NCBI lineage: Bacteria > Pseudomonadati > Pseudomonadota > Betaproteobacteria > Burkholderiales > Alcaligenaceae > Advenella > Advenella sp. The sequence goes on along the minus strand of NZ_JBQEAU010000127.1, from coordinate 9,797 downwards.
CCTAAGGCCGTATTGCTGACCTGCGCTTCGTTCAATGCCTTGCTGCCTGTTCTACTGTCCAGGGACGGCAAAGAGCAGCCTGCCAGCAGGCAGACGAGCACGCAAAGAAGGAAAGGTCTGGGCAACGAAAGAATGCTGTTCATAAGAGACGACACCGGGCAGTTGATAGCGTACTTTAAATTGGTCTGTATACTTGGGCAGGATATGTTCGGCTCACTGATCCAGAATCAGGAGGTTTGTCATCAGTGTATCCGCCTTGAGCCTGGTCCTGCTGCGCTTTGACGCATTTGTTCCTGACAATGTTGGATATGTAGTAAAGACCCTCAGGGCTGCAGGAAGGTTGCTTTGGATTTTACTAAAATATTTCAATTGAAATATTCTGGAAATGGTCGCACGGCTTGCCAGTCCTGTTCCCTGAACGAACGAATGAACAACGGGCTGCAATGATGAGTGAGGAAACCAACTGGCGGGCTGAGCGAAGTTCTAGTTGATTGAACGCCTGGCACCTGTTCCCACGCGCTTGTCTATTGCGTCTACAGCTTTATGTTACCGGTCCGTGCTGGTTTCCCTTGTGATTGGCGATCCGATATCGTGACCGATTTACGCCGGCGTTTGAACCTGACCCGGTTTTTCCTTTCCTTGTGAACGGTAATCCCTTCGCCAGCCTTGGGGTCCAGTTTATAAAACCAGTAGGCGGCGACAATGGACAGCAGTCCGATTACCCAGAACCCGGTATGGATATCGTCAATTGAAACGTGGCTGGCGCCTCTAAATTGCATGCTCAGGTCCAGCGTAACGGTGGCAATACCCATGCCCAGGCTGATGCCGATCTGCTGCGCGGTGGCAGAAAATGAGCTTGCCTGGCTCATCTGTTCCGGCTCAATGTCTGCGAAGGCAAGGCTATTTACACCGGTGAATTGCAATGAGCGGAAAAAACCACCCACCAAAAGCACGGTGCCCATAAGCAGCACCGGCGTACTCTCAATGAAAAATGCATTTGTGATTGTCATTAACCCGGTAAGTGTGCCGTTTATCAAAAGCACCTTGCGAAAGCCCCACCGTCCAAATACCGCTGTCGCGATAAATTTCATCATCAGCGATCCTATGGCCATGGAAAAGGTGATCATGCCGCTGGCCAGCGCCGAGTAGCCAAAACCGACCTGGAACAGAAGGGTGAGCAGAAAGGGCATTGCGCCAACCGACAGGCGCGTCATATTGCCGCCAATCACCGCAGCCGAAAAAGTGGGAATTTTTAGAAGCGACAGATCTATGATGGGTTCTGGGTGGCGCCGGGCGTGGCGTATGTACAGCAGTGTGCATATTAGCCCGGTGGTCAGCAGCAACAGCGGATACAGATACCCATGGGTGTGGTTGCCGATGGCTTCGATGCCAATAACAAACGTCGCCATACCTACGCCGCTGAGCAGAAAACCGAGCCAGTCCAGCTGGGGCTTTTTTTCGCTGCGATACTCAAGCACATACCTGAGCACAAGTGTAATACCGATAATGGCGATTGGAATATTGATGAGAAATATCCAGTGCCAGGAGGCATAGGTCACCAGAAAGCCGCCCAGAGGCGGGCCAAGAATCGGGCCGAGCAGAGCGGGAATGGAGAGAAATGATGTCGCTTTCAGGATCTGGTTACGTGGAATCGTACGCAGCATGATAATACGGCCTACCGGTACCATCATTGCACCTGCAATACCCTGAATAAACCGGGATACCGTCAGGGAAGTCAGATCCCATGACAATGCGCAGGTCAGTGAAGTTAGCGCAAATAGGGTAATGGCGAAGAGAAACAGGCGCTTTGCCCCGAACCGGTCGGCAGCCCAGCCGCAGATCGGAACAAATACCGCTACCGCCAGCAAATAGGAGGTAATGGCCACGTTCATGCGAACCGGTGTGGACTGCAGCGACACGGCCATCATGGGAAGGGCGGTAGCCACCACAGTTGCGTCGAGCATTTGCATGAACAACGCGCAGCCGACGATAAATGGTATTAATTTGACGGCGATATCTTGCTGGACGGGAGCGTGGCTTTTCATGTGAGTTGATATTTTTTCGAAAGTAACCGATATAGCGGCCCGGTAACGAGTAGCACAAATACCATTCGTGATACATGGAAGGCCGTGACAACCGGTGGACCCAGTTGTAGCACTTTTGCCGTAATGGTCATTTCTGCGATGCCCCCCGGACTATTTGCCAGATACAGCGTTGCCAGCGGAATATCGGAAATCAGTGTCAGCAGGGCGCAAAAAACCAGTGCCAGACAGAGCGATCCGATGCAGACCAGCGCCACCACGCCCAGGTATTTTGGTGCGCGCCTGAAAAAATCCGGCCCGAATTTGTCACCCAACGACCAGCCGATGAACATCTGCCCGGCATGTTGAACTTCCGGGGGAATGACAGACAGCTCAATATGATTGCTTGTCAGCACAGTCATGATAAACAGTGGACCAAGCACCCAGGGATTGGGAATACGCAGTTTGCCGAACGCAAAACCAAACGCGCAGGTAATGGCGATCATTTGAAAAAAGCCGCTGTAGGAAAACGCGATCGCAGCCGTTGTGTTCACAGTCAGGCCGTGTAGCCCAAGAAACTTATACACAAATGGAATGGTTATCACGACGAGCAATACACGCAGACTATGGGCGGAAGCCACTCTGTCTATACGCGCATTATTGCGTTCGGCAAGATTGGCCATTTCGCTGGCGCCACCGATAGCCGAGGCAAACCAGGCCGTTTTGAAATCCACATCGGCCCAGCGGCGCAGGACAAACGCGCCTGCGCTGCCCAGAAACAGGGCGAACAGCATGCCCAGCACAATAGCAACTGTGTTATCCAGAACAATGTGCAGGACTTCTTCGGTGAAATACAGACCCAGGGAGGTGCCGATCACCCACTGGCCCATACTGCGGAAGGCCACATGCGATTGTGTGCGTGCGCCGCGCAACTTGCTTATCGCGGTGATAAGCAGTGGCCCGATCATCCACGGCAAGGGCAGATGCAGCCAGTTCGCCAGCAAAGCGCCAGCAAGTGCGAACAGAAATCCGGCTAAATAGCGCTGCATCATATTCCGAAGACAATTGACATACTTTAGGCATTCATTGTACGTTTTCAAAAGAAAAAATGCGAAGGAAAACTGTTTATATTTAAAAGTCTTATATAAGACCTGATTCATAATGTCGTTTACACGCCATGAACGCGGCTGTCTGTAACCGGATCCGCCTGGTTCAGTAAATATGTCCAGTAATTACGCCCAACGAGTGCGCAAAATGAATATGCCCGATGAATGCGTTCAACGAATACACCACCACGCAGGTTTGGTCCGCTGCGCCAGGGCGAGCCTGGATCCGCTTCATGCTCGAGGCCAATATTTGCGCGCCCAGGACCATCAGGTGGTCTTAGGGCAACAAAGTGGCATGCGCTGCGACATCTATCAATGTCCGGGCAACGTCAATTCCGGTAGCGTTAACGATTTCTGCGATGGCATTCATGGTCTTTTATGGATACTGTCGTGACATTGCCTTGTGCTGATGCTGTTCGTGTTGAGTCTATGGCATTGGCTTGTGGCGGTTTAGTGGCCAATCAAATTGATCATTTGGGTGTGGGCGGGGACGCGCTCATGACTTGCTGGCCGGGTGCGCACTTCATGATGAACTGAATAAGCTGGCGAACCGGTTCGGCCAGGCTTTGTTCCTGTCGATGAAGCAATCCTGTCTCGCGATAGAAGGTATGGACGCCCAAATCAATGGCACGAACTTTGGCAGGCCAGCGCGTGAAAGCGGCGGTTTGCGGAAACAGGGCGACGCCTGCACCGTTTGCCACGAGCTTGACGATCGTTTCAAGTTCATCACATTCGCAGATTTCGTGCAGGCCAATATGCATTTGCCGCAGGAAACGATCAACCAGCCGTCCACCGAAGGAAGTACGATCGTAGCGGATAAATGGCTGCTCAGACAGCAATTGAGCCCAATCGCTACCGGCAACATAAGAAGGAACAATAAGCCTGAAGGGTTCGCGTGCCAGTGTTTGCCACTGCAATTCGCTTTGCAGATGAAATGGCGGACGAATAATAGCCGCCATGTCTACGTCACCAGCATCGACCAGGTTCACCATGTCCATGGATACGCCGGGAATGATGCGGGTATGGCAACCTGGACGGGTGCTGTGAAAGTTCGCCAGCGCATCGGGCAAGACAGTTCGTTGCAGCGTTGCGATGGCACCCACGTTGATATGCATGGCTTTGGCGTCAGCGACAGGCGTGGCACCCAGATTGCTGTATAGCTGGATCAATTCCTGCGCCTGCAAAAGCAACTGTTGCCCCTTTGCATTGATCCTTGCCGATCGCCCCTGCCGGTCAAACAGCGCAAATCCCAACTCAGCCTCCAGGCGCTGCATCTGGGCGCTGACGGCTGCCTGAGTAAGGCCTATTTTTTGCGCGGCGCTGGCAAACGTGCCCTCGCGGGACACCGCAATAAATGTTTTGAGTTCCCGGATCATTGCATTCTCAATGTATAAATAATATTTGTGTATATTACAAATATATATTGATTTTATTTTTTTAACGTCGGGCCTACAATAAAAAATATCATTACCGTGCCGGACACGCTGGCACTTCCCCAAGGCAATGGCATTTGCAATAAGCGTTGTCAGTAGGGATTTTGCTAAACCCATACCACTTATACCAACCAGGAAAACCAATGAGTCTGTCACCTTTTCATCTAGCCATTCCCGTCTACGATCTGGCGGCTGCCCGCAATTTTTATGGCGAAGTGTTCGGCCTGGCCGAAGGACGTTCCAGCGAGCAATGGGTGGACTTTGATTTTTACGGACACCAACTGGTGATTCACGAACATCCGCAAACGGCGAGCCAGCAGCAGGCGCATACCAACGCCGTAGACGGCCATAACGTGCCTGTGCCGCACTTTGGCGTCGTGCTTGAGTGGAACCAGTGGGAAGCGCTATCGGAGCGCCTGAGAGCGCGCAATACCAAGTTTGTGATAGAACCGGGTATTCGCTTCAAAGGTCAGGTTGGTGAACAGGCCACCATGTTTCTGTTTGACCCCTGTGGTAACGCACTGGAATTCAAGGCCTTCAGGGATATGAGCCAGTTGTTTGCCAAGTAAAAAATTGAATCCCGGCGACGGGCCGGGACATGTGGGCGTGTAGGCTTGGCCTGTAGTATCAAAGCGCTTGAAGGGAAGGAAGGGGACAGAGGCATTACGGGAAGGCGTCTTATGGGCGGCGTCGCCGCTGCAGCATTCGCAGCAATGACAAATGAGCCGATGTAAATCCTGCTGTGCCGACCCTCTGGTACCGCAGAAAATCCATGCTGCAGTTATGTTGTAAACAACAGGTTTAAACAGCGCACGAGAGGCGCTGCAGCCTGCGACACGTTTCTGAACCGAATACAGGCGAAAAAAATGCCCGCACAATGTGCGGGCAAGTGGCTGAAATTTAATTCTATCACCATTTGCAAAAAAGTCTATGGTTTCATGTTTTAAATATATTTCTGAGCATGGCCGCGCATCGGGCGAGGCTCCGTGTCGTCCAGTGTGCTTGCCTCGCAGTGCCTGTCCTGTAGCGATTGCGTAGTTCACTGCGTTTGGATATAACTCAAATGGGAACCGGGGCTGGACCTCCTGGGCACAAGTGGCTTGATTTGCGCAGCTTGCGGCGCTGCACGAGAGCCGCTACGGCCTTCGAGTTTGCGGATCAGCCCTGAAATAACCGATATAATAGGCTAACTTCACTGATGTTTCGCCTATGTCCGCACCTGCCAACGATCCTATTGCAGCTATCGCAACCGCGCCGGGGCGCGGCGGTATAGGCGTCATCCGTATTTCGGGACCCGATCTGACCGGTCTGATCTCACAGCTGTTTGGGCGGGAACTGGCGGCGCGCCATGCCTATTTTCTGCCATTTTGCGACAGCAAGGGCGAGTCCATTGACGAAGGCATCGCCATCTACTTTCGCGCGCCGCATTCGTACACCGGCGAAGATGTGCTGGAATTGCAGGGGCACGGCGGTCCGGCGGTATTGAAAAGAATACTCGATCGTTGTCTGCAGGTAGGCGTACCATTACGCATGCGGCACGCCGAGCCCGGTGAATTTACTCAGCGCGCTTTTCTGAACAACCGGCTGGATCTGGCACAGGCCGAAGCCGTGGCCGATCTGATCGACGCTTCCTCAGAAGCAGCCGCGCGCAGCGCCATGGCCTCTTTAAGCGGTTCTTTTTCTGCACAAGTGAACAATCTGGCAGATCAAATTATTCATCTGCGCATGTTGGTAGAGGCCACGCTGGACTTTCCCGAAGAAGAAATCGAATTTCTGGAAAAATACCAGGCGCGCGAAACGCTGGGCGGGATTCTCGGCGACATGGCAGAACTGGTGCGTCAGGCGCGTCAGGGCTTGATTCTGCGCGAAGGCTTGCACGTTGTGCTGGCGGGCCAGCCCAATGTCGGTAAATCCAGTCTGCTTAATGCCCTGGCAGGTGACGATATTGCAATTGTCACTCCGATTGCCGGCACCACGCGCGATAAGGTCACGCAGCAGATCCACATTGAAGGCGTGCCCATTCATATCGTGGATACAGCAGGCCTGCGCGACACTGACGATACCGTGGAAAGTATTGGCATCGCGCGCAGCTGGGCGGAAATTGCCAAGGCAAATGTGATTATTCACTTGCAGGACGCGCGTACGCCAAACGACGAGCTGGATGTCGGTATTACACGTCGGCTGCCGCAACGCACGCCGGTACTGGAAGTATTCAATAAAATCGATCTGCTCGATGAGGCGGCCCTGAAGGCACTAATTGCGAGACCCCCGGCAAATGGCAATACAGCCAGTACACACGAGGTCTCGCGCATTCTGATCTCTGCGGTTCATGAAACCGGCCTGGATGTGCTGCGCAGCAAACTGCTGCAGATTGCGGGCTGGAACCCCGGCGCCGAATCACCCTGGCTGGCGCGCGAACGGCATCTGGAAGCATTGCAAAAAGCAGCGCAACATTTGCTTAATGCCAAGGAACACGCTGCGCACAATGATCGCGTGCTGGACCTTTTTGCCGAAGAATTGCGGCTTGCACACGAGTCGCTGTGGAGTATTACCGGCCAGTTTTCCAGCGATGATTTGCTGGGCGAGATATTTTCGAATTTTTGTATTGGGAAGTGAGGCGACAGCTGGCAGCTACAGATGAACGAAATGACTTTACGTTTCGCTGACCGCTACAACAGGCCTCACCCCAACCGAGCGTGCTATACGCTTTGTCATAATAAAAAACACCATGCCTGTTGCCGAATCTGGACTAAATCTCTGTCGCTGTAATATTATTCAACCTGCGTTACTACAGCACCAATATTCGTTACTTGGTTGAGCGCATCCTGCCGTTGCGCTTTAACTTTATCCTCATCCAGCGCCATGCCCTGAGCCGAAAAAAAGCGCAGGTCATGCAATCCGATCGTTGCCAGAATGGCTTTCAGATAGGGCGTGAGAAAATCCGGCTGGCGGCTGTGTTCGCTGCCAAAGAAGCCCCCGGATGCAATCGCGATATACACGGGTTTGCAGTCCAGCGTACCCACTTTTCCTGCCGGCGTAATATTGAAACTGCGATTGACGCGTACCACAAGGTCTATCCAGGTCTTGAGCGATGCGGGCACGGTGAAGTTGTGCATAGGCGTGCCAATGACAACCACATCAGCTTCTTCAAGTTCGCATATCAGTCTTTCTGATTCTTGCAGCGAACCCTCATACGACAATTTATCAATGCTGTTGCGGGCGGCATTGGCCAGTGCTTTGGCATAGTCGGCATCAATCGCAGAGGCTGCGTGCAAACGCCAGTCGCGCCTGATGGTGCGGCTAACCGAGTGCTGACTACAAAGCTGATTCACAATGGCCTGGGAAAGCTGGGTGCTTTCAGATTCTTCGCCACGTGGGCTGAATGTTAAATGCAATAATTTCATTGGTGTTCCGTGTACGATGCTTGCTTATCCGAATGGAAAAAATAGTAATGCTAAGCTCAGTATTACAGTTGTGATTGAGTCATTATGAGCCTATTTTTTCATAAAGCATATTGCTGGAGATGCATTAGTTAGTGGCCGGTAGCGTCATGCCAAAATGCAGGCCTGTGCTTAACAGTCCTTGGCGAAAATAAAAGCGCTGTGCAAGCGAATTGGCCAGGCCGGTATCCAGAACAAGACGTGCACACCCGGCATCAATGCCTATGGTTTGCAGCGCTTGCAGTAGCCTTGCGCCGCAGCGCTGGCCTCTGGCTGTGTCCAGTGTAACCAGATCGTCGACATACAGAAACGGTCCGTAGATGAGATTTTCCTGGAGGCGATAACCTGCGACTGCAATCACATCTTTGTTGTTCCAGATGGCAAGCATGCGATAGCCGTCATTCTGCTGCATCCGCTGCACACGTTCAAGCAAATCGTGCGCATTTGCCAGATGCGGGCGCAATTGCTGCATGACGGCAAAGGCGGCGCGGATCTGGGTGTCATTGTCCAGGTGCGCCACTATGATGGTATCTGATTTTTCCAGTATTTCGTTGCCACCCGACTCACCGGTAGCGCCAGCGACTTGAGCTACTTGTGCCATTTACGGTTTCCTTTTCAAATGTGATAGGCCTACATGGAACGAATGGTAATGCCGTTATGCCATAATCTGAAGAGCCAAGAACTAAGATACGGACTAGTCCATGAATCAGACCCAGCGCTATGGTTTATCGTCTTTGGATCCTCAGGCCAGCATGCCTTTGTATCAGCAGATTTATCTGCGCCTGCGCAATGCCATCACTGACGGCTTGATATCGCCGGGCCAGCGGATTCCTGCAGCGCGTGCGCTGGCTAAGGAACTGGGCCTGGCGCGCGGCACGATTGAGTCTGCCTACAGTTTGCTGGCCTCTGAAGGTTATGTGCAGGCGCGAGGGCAGGCCGGAACGGTGGTCATGCCTGGGCTGGAGCATGTGGGTGGCGCGCCGATACCAGCCGTAGCGGTTTCTGCGTCCTTGACTGCGCTGCCACAGCATCCGCCAGTTGCGCCGTTCCAGATGGGATTGCCCGCGCTGGATGCCTTTCCACGCAAAATTTGGGCTCGTCTGGCGGCTCGCTGTGCACGCAGCACCCGGGTTGAGGATATGGTTTATCCACCCCTTACGGGCACCACGATATTGCGTGAGGCTATTGCCGGCTATCTGCGGGTGTCGCGCGGCATCGATTGCGTACCGCAACAGGTATTTATTACATCGGGCTATCGGGAAACCATTGATCTGGTGTCACGCACTTTACTGGTGAGGGGTGACAAGGCGTGGGTGGAAGATCCTGGCTATGAACCGACCAAGGATGTCCTGAGAAGTCTGGGAATGTCGCTGGTTCCGGTGACGGTTGATAACGAGGGCATCTGCGTAGAGCAGGGTAAGCAGCTTGCAGCGGAAGCCCGTCTGGCGGTCGTCACACCCGCGCATCAAAGTCCCTTGAGTGTGTCGCTATCGCTGGCGCGGCGCCTCGCGTTGCTGGACTGGGCTGCGCAAAGTGATGCGTGGATTATCGAAGACGATTACGACGGTGAATACCGTTATCTGGGTCGCCCATTGCCTGCGCTCAAAAGCCTGGACGGCGAGGGCAGGGTGATTTATTCGGGCACATTCAGCAAGGTCATGTTTCCTGGTCTTCGTTTGGCTTACTGTGTTGTGCCGCAAGGGTTGTTGACGCGGTTCGACAACGCAGTGCAGATACGGGGCAGTGGCGCGCCGGCATTAGTGCAGGCAATTGTGACTGCCTTCATGAAGGAAGGCC
>NZ_JBQEAU010000126.1:0-12930 GCF_052108595.1 Advenella sp. | reverse complement strand
GGTCTACCCCGGCGCTACCGATACGCCGATGATGACGTCGTCGCGAGCGGGTCCCGATCTAGGTTTCGTTCGTGAACCGGCTAGCGCAGTGGCCCAGGCCATTGTCCAGGGTATAGAAGCCAACGCAATGCAGGTAATTCGTGGCGGCGAGGTGCGTGAGGCGATGATTGCACAGAACCGCACAGATCCCCTTGTACTGGACGACAAGTTCACATCGCTCAAGCCTAAGCTTGCCGAAGCGGTAAAGGACCATTTTTCACTCTGACTTTGTAAAGGAGCGTTCCATGGCGGATACCAAAGCTATTGTATTTGATCTTTACGGCACGCTGTACGACGTTCACTCGGTGGCTGGCCAGTGCAATGCATCGTATCCCGGGCAAGGCACGCAAATTAGCGAGATGTGGCGCCAGAAGCAGCTCGAATATACTTGGTTGCGCAGTTTGATGGGACAGTACATTTCGTTCGAGCAGGCGACTCATGATGCGCTCGTCTACACCTGCAATCATTTGAAGCTACATCTCGACGAGACGACTTGTAAGGTGCTGTGCGATGCTTATCTGAACTTGTCGCCGTATCCAGAGGTGCCTGACACACTGCAGCGCTTGAAAGACATGGGGCTGCCGCTGGCTATTCTGTCCAATGGGTCGGCTTTCTCGATTGACAGTGTCGTGAAAAATTCTGGCTTGAAAGAATATTTCTCTCATCTGCTTAGTGTTGAGCGCATTGAAGTATTCAAGCCCGATCCACGCGTTTATACGCTCGCGTGCGAAGTTTTGAGCCTACCGCCGTCCCAGATTCTCTTTGTCTCGTCAAATGCTTGGGATGCCTCGGGTGCACGGCACTTTGGATTTGACGTTTGCTGGGTTAATCGTCGCGACAGCACGTTTGATGAATTGGGCACTTCGCCCTCATATGTGGTTGGTGGGTTGGATGGGGTGCCAGAAATTGTCCGCGAATTTGGCGATTTTTAGGCGGTAACTTCAGACGTAAAAATATAGAAATTACATTATCATATTGGCTAGAATGGTAGTCATACTTCAGTATTGGAATTGTCTAGTATTTGTAATGGTTTTGCATGAAATCTGAATGGCCTTCCCAATCCGTCAGATTTATATATAAAAAACCCCGTTAACTCAACGAGTTACGGGGTTTTTTATAGCCTGTTTTGTCTTTATGGCCTTATAGGCAAGCTTGCAGACAACTCACTCAGATCGATGACCTATTGAGCAAGTCATGAGTTGTCTATTTCCCACCGCCTGTCGCATGTACGACATAGGCCACGATTGCATCCATGGATGTCTCATCCAGGGAGTCGGCATAGGAAGGCATAACGGCCATGCCTTCCTGCAATACCTTCTTAATGCGTGCCGCATCGGGTTTCAGTTCATCAAGATCGGGGCCGATGGTTCCGGCTGAACCCGCGTCTTTCAGGGTGTGGCACACGGCACAGGCGGGCGCGGCATCAGAGATGAATAGGGCTTTTCCCTTCTCCAGCTGAGCATCGGAGTCAGCTGCAAAACTGGCGCCTGCAACGCCCATCCATAAGACAGCCGCTGCGGCTGACAATACAACATGCTTCATTTTTTTCCTTAGGCGACTTTGACCGCCACCATGTGGTCGCGCCAACTGTTGTTGATATAACCGCGATTATTTTCACGGCGTGCCTCGGGCTGAGTATCGCCAGCCTCGTTGGTAGCGCGGCAGGCCAGCTCGTGCGTACCAGCGGCCAGGTCGGCGCTAAAGACGAATTCACGCCAGGCGTACTTGCCCAGGTCAGGCCCGACGAACTCGGCCTTCATCCAATCTTTGCCGCCGTTTACGGAAACTTCGATGGACTTGGCCGCGGTCATCCCGCCCATGGCAATGCCGCTGATCTGGACACGCCCGGCAGCAACGGTTTGCTCCGGGTCGGACGGGGAGTTGATCCAGGACTTGACCGGCAATTCCCAAATGGAATCTTGGCTGGGACTGGGTTTCTCGCCTACCGGCGTCCACCGATAGCTGGTTTGCTGTATTTTGGCCGGCGATTGCTCTTTGGTGAATGCCAGGTGCTTGATGTACTTGATGGAGTTCACGCCGGTATAGCCGGGTACGATGATGCGCAAGGGGCCGCCATGCGCCAGCGGCAGGGCCTCGCCATTGAGCTCCCATGCCAGGATAGCGTCTTCAAGGGCTGAAATTGGCACCGAGCGTTCGATCCGGATGGTGTTGGGATCCAAGCCTTGCGGAATGGCTTCGCCGCCCGTGCTGGTCATGTAGACCATGCCTTCGGCCATGCCCCCAACTGCTTCCAACAGCGCTTTGACCGGCACGCCGGTAAAAATGACGCAGCCAGCGGCGCCCACGGTCCATTGCGTGCCGCTGGGTTTATGTGGAAACCAGGCCCGGCCGTTGCCTGAACACTGCAGGACCATGGGCACAGCCGCCAAGCCCAGGGCTTTGAGCTCAGCCACGGTGAAGCTGCGTGGCTTGGCAACGCCGCTAACCTCAAGCGTCCAGCTGTCAGGCTCTTTCATCATGCTGGCATCGGTTGGCGGCGCTACGTTGTTGCGGACGAACAGGCGATTAGTTGGCGTGATGACGCTGTTTCCAAAGGCCGTTCGCCGGGTTTCTATCGTGTTCGCGCTATGGACGATCATGCTGTCGGCATCTTTCCAATTGGCATACCCGGGCAAAGGTTTGGCGGCCGAGCCGCCCGCGCCGGGGTCCGCTTTGCCGATATCGGCGCGGGCCACGCCAGCCAGTCCCGCCATCGCGGCGATGCTGCCCGTTGATATCAGCATCTGACGACGGCCTGCATTAGTCAGCTTTTCCATTATTGTCTCCCTGATCGGTTTGGTCTATTCTTTATATCTATAAGTCATATATTTATATCTCACATCATATCATAATGAAATAGAGACCGGGCAACCATAAAGTGATGCGCCAAGGCAATGGTGGCATGGCACCTGCCAGGTACTTCAGTGCATTACTGAGCATCCCAGGGTTCTCAAGCGCTTGCGTCAAAGTAGTTGTCTGTGCTTTTGAAGGTGACACGGTCATGTTTGAGCGTGAATTTGCGCCACTATGTGAGGAGAACGGGAGTCTCATTACAGCATTAACAAAAAGATGGCGTTTTTTAAGGGAAAACTCAAAAGATTACGTAAAGGCGCGTTCGAACGATTCCTTGGTTTCTGTTTTGCCACGAATATTTTCAATTGGGCACGAACGTTTACAGGTGTTGCATGGTGACGATGGTATAAAAATTTAAGAGCAGGCTTGATGCCTGGGATTTTAAAAAGGACTACTTATGAATCATAAACTTACAACACTGACGGGCTTGATTTTATGTGCAGGACTGGCCGCATGTTCAACGTCAAATGAAAACGGCAAGGATTTGTCGCAACAAACGGTCGAATATAGCTGCGGCCAAGGCAACACCCAGCCCGTAAGCGTCCAGTACACCTTCCAGGGTGAGGAGCCGCTAGCCGCCAAAGTCGTCTATGCCAACCAGGCAATGGAACTCACACGTGCCACAACCAACAACGCCGACATGGTAGGCAATACATTTCGCGGCAATGGATACACATGGACCACCGACAAATTCACGCGTGAAGATGTAGGTTCGGTCAACGGGAAAATGCTCACCCAGGACGCGCGGCAGGGGGGCATTGGTCAGACTTCCACCGTTGGCAACGTTCTTGTCAAGGATTGCAAGGTCGGAGGCGTCTAATTAGCGTCATTACTTATCGTCATCCGATGTTTTGGGCTACCTGCATCGGATTGCCACCGAACGGAATTACTCTAAGAATTATCACGAGTTACAACGAAGTTTCCCAGCCCTGCGACGGTGGGGTAGCTTGGCGTTGCCGCCGAAACTGCGATGGGCTTATTCTTGCCCATCGCATGCACGCCTTGCGAATTTAGCAGTGAATCTACCTGGTAGCGGGAGTGCAACCCGCAATGGCTGGTTGGAGGAAAGATAGAGCCGCTGCTGCGGGTAAGTGTGTTCGAGGATTGGATATCGCAAGTTCTCAAGTCATCCCGATGATTGTCCGGCACCCAGCTTTGGAGAGAGTCAGTTTCTTTCGCCAGTTCTTCGATCACGGGCGCTTGGTAGTGCTAAAGTCTCGATTGCTTCTCAAATCGTGATGAAACCTAAACTTATGCCGCCTCACTTAAACTCCGAAGAAGAAACCCCTACGAACTCATGCCTTTTTTGCGCAATTGCCAACAGGAATATTCCTGCGCATATCGTGTACGAAGATCATGAGTTCATGGCTTTCCTGGATATCAATCCCATACGGCCGGGTCATGTGCAACTTATCCCACGTATGCATTATGCTTATTTTGATGATCTTCCCTCGGATCTTGCTGCCCGCATGATGCAGCTTGGACAGCGGCTTGCCAAGGCCATGAAGTCTATTCACAAGGTAGAACGCGCCGGCTTTGTTTTCACCGGCAGCGATATTGCACATGTACATGCGCATCTTGTGCCTTTAATCGGCCATGCAGACATCACTTCAACGGCATATATTGAGCAAACGGATCTTCGTTTTGTCGACGCGCCGCGGGCTTCCAGGGATGAGCTGATCAGGCAGGCCGAGCTACTGAAGAACGCCTTGGTGGTTCAATAGCATCGTTTTTTTCGGTATGTAAAAAAATCACATGAGCGTGTGGCGCAAGAGCGCGCCTGAACGCGGCGTGGCTGCGGTACTTCGCCTTAGTGTCGAACTTCCAGAACAACAGCTTTTTTGCTCAATTCATCCAGTATTTCATGAATCTTTACCTTGTTTTCTTTATCCAAATTCGCATCCCATTCATCCAGTAAAAAATATTTAATATTTGGATACGTGGTAATTTCCTGCAGCGCCGTTAGCATGCGTTGTCCGGTGGACAAAGGCCCCGTTTCAGCGTTCCATACCAGCTCATTCATGGAAGCAGGAAGGTAGAACGCATCGTTTGCGAAGTGTTTCTTCAAATATAAAAGCAAAGTGGATTTGCCAGAACCGTTTTCTCCTCTTAATGTGAACCGTCCGCAATTTACTTCCGTTAACTGTTTTGCCACTGCTGCATAGCCTGAAATTTCGGCTCCATTGAGCTTAATGGACCTGACTGGCGCATCTGCAATGTGGCCGTCATTTTCTAAATCCCGCACGATATCAAAAAGAAATTGATAGCTGGCCTTAACTGAAGACCAATCCAGTAGTTGATAAATCAAAGTGCCCAGTGAATTGAGTATATGAAATACTCTGGTCAGATTCACTATAATTGCGGCTGCCACCGCAGGGTCCAGCGTGCCGCTAACCAATGTCGAATACACCAAGTACGCTGTTGGCAGCAAAGTAAAGACACCTAATAGTAGATTACCGGTTTGTTGAAGGCTTGTTTGCTTTAACGATTGTTCGTAATATCTATTGCCGGCCTGCGTTACGCGATTGCTCCAGCTATCAAAGTTTTGCACATTCCCTAGGATTGCATTACTCCAGATTTTTGCCAAGCCCGAGCCATAGTCAGAAAAGGTTTTTTCAACTTTTTTTGTTTCACGAGCAATTGGTTCGTGCAGGAATACAATAGAAACGATACTGATGACAACACTCAATAAATAGCCAAAGATCAGCTCGTTGGGCAGAATGATGCCGATGACGATCAGACTTAAGCCACTGTTTAACAGGAAGGTTAGAGACCCTTGTATAAAAGCAATAAATCCACTCAGAATGGGAAATGAGTTGCGGGAAATGACCGATTCGATCGAGTTTCTAAGGTTGATATCGGTATAGATACCCGGCCGGGCAAAGCACTTTTTCCGTACCATTTCAATAAAATGTTGATGAACATGGTTTGACCACTTTTGCATCTGAACAAGGGACAGGCAGCCGGGCAGAAATGGCGTGATCATGCAAAAAAGGTACCAAAACAAGCTTGCGGAAAAAGGCTCGCCGGTTTGATATGCAGTTATTAACTGTGTAAGGAAAAAAGCTGATAATGCAATGAGAGACTGATGTATAACGACCAAGCCTAACGACAAGGCGGCATGTCTATTGAAAAGAATGTTTTTCATAGCATTTCTTAATTCAATCGTTTGATTTTCGATAATTTTTCTTCAGAATTCTGAAGCAGAAAATTGACTCGAGGGCTGATCAGCTCTGTGGAATGACCGTTAGATATTATTGTTTTAACTGAATCAATTGATTTGAGTGCCTGATCTATCAACATACCTGTAGGTGGGAAGATGAGTGTGCGTTGGAAAAGTTACACTTATTATCATAATCAATCCAGGCCTCATATCAAATGAGATTTATTCTCATTTGTGTCAATAAATGTTAAGTTGATTTAATCGCACAACAATAGCGTTGAAAATGACTATCGAACCGTTATTTTCAGCGGCTTCAACCACGGGGTTGCACTTTTTTCCTCGTACTCAAGTTCTGCGGTTAGCGTAGGGCTGCAGCTGCAGACTCTCTTTGGACTCCTGTCATAAAAGCAGGCCGAATGATCCCGGCCAGCTACGTGTCTCCATTAAAGCCCCGGGGCAGCATCTGAGCGATGTTTACCTGCCCCTGGCGCGCACCTTCAAGCGCCGCTACGCAACATAACGGCAGACCGGCTGTTGCCCCGTTTCCAGCGGATGATGTCGAGTACGATGAATGCCAGCAGGCTGACGCCCATCAGGGGCAAGGCATAACCCAACAGGGCAGCGATTACCACTGAAATTGCCTTTAGCGAGGTCGGCAAATGCATCCATGCAGCAACAAGCGTTCTTGCCGGATTGGACCCGGAAGCGACAGGTCTGCGCAGCCACCACATGCGATATCCCAATGCGATCATCACACAAAGCCCGATCCCGAAAGCGATCAGCAACAGCTGGTTGGGCAGGCCGAACAGAATCCCCATATGCGTATCCACACCCCATCGGGTCAGCTTGGCGACCAAAGGAAAGGTGTTAAATTCGGTCCGGTCGACGATACTGAAGTCTTGCGGATTGACGGCAACGGCATCAACCTGCGTGGGCCAGCGACGATCCACTTCTGTGACCGTCCAGGCTTTACCGGCCTCCTTGGGCGCACGAATTTCTATCATGCTAGAGCGGATCCCGGCTTGTCTGGCGGCAGCAACAACCCGTGGCCAGTCTTGTGTCGACTGTGCTGTGCCCGCCATGGCGGCATGGTGTTCGGCATGAGGATCGGTATGCATGGCGTGTGCGTCCTGGGCTAACGTGGTGTTGACTTGTGGCGTGAGCCACCCCATGTTGGCACGCAATTGGTTGATATTGTCTCCCGCCCAGCGCGACCAGGTCAGGCCGGTCACCGACACAAAGATCAGGCCCACAAACAGCATCAGGCCCAGCGTTGTATGCCAATGGCGATTTTTCAGGAAAGCACTTCCTTTTCTTGGGCCCTTGCGCGCCGTGCGGGTGCTGAACCATAGCAGCAGCCCTCCCAGCGCAGCAGCCCACAGCCAGGAGGCCGCCAGCTCGCTGTAGTTTCTGCCCAGATCGCCCAGCAGCAAGGTGCGATGCGCCTTGTCCAGCCATAAGCGAATGGGCAGCACGCCGCTGGTGCCATAGACCATCATGTCACCCTTTATCTGAAGGGTATAGGGATCGACAAAAATGGCTCTGGACTCCGACGCCCCGTAACTGGCGTCGGCAAACTGCACGCGTGTCGTATTGGTGGCCTCGGGCGCGGGCCTGACCGCATAGATATTCGCCTGCCGGCCAACATGGTCCTGTGCAGCTTCAATTTGTTCAGAAAGCGGCCTGGCGGTTCCCTGTGGATTGATATAAAGTGTGTCCGCATAAATGGCATTTTCAAGTTGTGGCGTCAATACATAAAGGGTTCCGGTCAATGCCGCTACGAATATGAAAGGTGCTATAAACAGGCCAACATAAAAATGAATCCTGCGCAGAAAGTTGATCGCCGCCCCCTTGGCGGGTATAGGTGTTAAATGTGACATAAGGATTTGCTCTTATTGGTGATTGTTGCTGGCACCGTCATGCAAGGATCGGGCAGTGGCCTGGATCTGCATGTGCGTACGATTGCCGTCGTTGTCTTCGAAGGTCAGCGTCATGGGGATCATGTTTCCCTCGCTGATCTGCTTTTTTAGGCCGATCAGCATGATGTGATAGCCACCAGACTTGAGGGCGACCGGTTCAGCTGCGGCCAGTGCAAGTTCCGGAATCTGACGCATTTTCATGATGTCGTTTTCCATCGTCATCGTGTGCAGTTCAACATGCTCTGCGACAGGCGAAGCGGCGCTAACCAGCTTGCTGTCTGATTGTGCGGTCAAAAGCATGAAGGCGCCGGTAGTGGTCTGTTGTGGGACGGTGGCGCGTACCCAGGGATCGTCCACCTTTACCTGCGTATAAATTATTTGCGCATAAGAGGCCGATGCGACCATAAACGTTGACAGAAGGGCAGCCATTGTATTGATAAATATCGACATAACATTCTCCGGAATAATTAATCAAGGGCCAATATCTTGCGAATATCCTGCACATACTCCTTATCGGTCTGGGTATGTGACAGGGCGATCCGAAGGCGACCGGCGGTGTCATACAGGTAGCTCAGTGCGGTGTGATCCATGGTGTAAGACGATCCGGTGGGGATTTTTTGATAGTAGACCTTGAATTCTTCGGCGGTCTGCCGGGTCTCTTGCAACGAGCCGTACAGGCCAAGGAACGTGGGGTCGAAGGCGTTCACATAATTGCCAAGCAATTGCGCACTGTCCCTTTCCGGATCCACGGTAATGAACAATACCTGCAGGCGCTGACCGTCCTTGCCCAGCATTTTTTTGACGTTTGCAGCGCGCAATAGCGCGGTTGGGCAAATATCCGGACACTGGGTAAATCCGAAAAATACCAGGACCACCTTATCTCTGAAATCGGACAGCGTATGGCGAGCGCCATCGGTGCCGTCCAGTGAAAAGTCCCGGCCAAATTCGGCGCCGGTCAGGTCGCGCCCATGAATGTTGGTTAATGTCGCGGGGCGAGAGCAGCCGTACAGAATGAGACAGCCGATCAGGACCGTGGTGATAATGCGCAGAAATCTATTGATTGGCGGCATGAGGCCTCCTTCGCGGGAATAGATATGAAGAGCGCGATGAGACCGGCGCACGGACGGCTGCAACAAGGGCAGCCTGCGTGCGAACAGGAATAATAGGCATGAAAAAACCTCGGGAGATGAGAATCACGGGTTGGTGATCGCAGTCATCGCGGTCACCAGTGAAATATCAGCCGAGGTGGGAAGGGGGCGCGCGTGGGCCCAGAGGCGGGCCGAGCGCAGGCAGCGGTGGCAAGGCCCGGTTGTGCTCGACAAATGGTGCCAAACGCTGTTGCCATACGGTGACTGGCACTGCCGGTGAACCCAGGATAGGCAATATGCCCTGGGATATGACCAGGCCAAACGGACATTCCTGGCCGGCGTGGTCCTGGGGAGGGGATTCGTTGGGCTGCTTGGGAATGCTCAGCAGTAGTGTTTCATTGCCGCCATCCGCATTGCAAAGCGTCAGAACGACGGTTCGACCTTTGTCGCCCGACAATACAGGCATATAGCCGCTGGGGATCACCGATCTGCACACGAACGCAAGCATTGCCAGGCACAATAAGAGTTGCCAGACCGAGATGCCTTTGCAGAGGAGATGCTTGCGCACTGCGTACATTATTTTGCGATATCAAAGCATTCGACAAGAATACGGATGCGGGTGTATGAACCGTGGATCATCGCATATTAAGACAAAAAATGGGCGATGTGAAAAGTATTTTTGAAAAAAATGGTGCATCCCGAATGAGCCGGTATCGTGGTTAACTATGTCATATTTCATTTTTTGATAACGGCGCTAAGTTGCAACGTTAAGCAAACTGTATATCAGCCAATAGGTGTCGCACGGGTAGATGTCCTGGAATTTTCAGGACATCACCAATCGCATGCGAAGCGCAACTGTGTCGTCAGCGATCTGTGATAACTGCACAAATAATACGATGATAATAAAACGTTCCGCTCGTTGGGTCCTGGGTGATAATATTCGCACTGACACAATCAAAAAAACATTTTTTTAGTCGCAAATAGAAAGAGGAGAACTCATGAATATACCAGCAACGAAAAAGTGCAAAAAGCTTCGCCTGAGCATTGCCGCCGCATTGTGCCTTGGCACGCCGCTGTTGCCTGGTACGGCCGCCGCCGTGGCCGCCGGCTCGGATGCCCAGAAAGTGGCGCCACCGTCGGCTCTGAGCGCGAAAATAGACAGCAAGGCCAGCGACATTGAAAACAAGTTGATTGCGTGGCGCCGTGATATTCATGAACATCCGGAACTGGGTAATCAGGAAAAACGCACGGCCAAGCTGGTCGCAGACCATTTGCGCAGCCTGGGCATGGATGTCAAAACAGGCGTAGCCGTCACCGGTGTGGTGGGTGTGTTAAAAGGAGGCAAGCCGGGACCGGTGGTTGCCCTGCGCGCCGATATGGATGCCTTGCCTGTGAAGGAGCAGGTTGACGTACCGTTTGCCTCCAAGGCCACCGGCACTTTCCTGGGCAAACCGGTCGACGTCATGCATGCCTGCGGCCACGATACGCATACGGCCATGCTGATGGCCACTGCCGAAGTATTGGCCAGCATGAAGGATGAGTTGCCGGGCACGGTCAAGTTTATTTTTCAGCCGGCTGAAGAAACCCCCGCAGATTTTGAACCCGATGGCACCAATACCTGGGGCGCCAAACAAATGATTGCCGAAGGCGTGATGGACAATCCCAAAGTGGACGCTGTCTTTGGTCTGCATGTGTCCAGTTCATATGAAGCCGGCAAATTATATTGGCGCAGCGGTCCCGCGATGGCGGCCGCCGATCAGTTCTGGGTTGATGTCAAGGGCAGGCAGACCCACGGAGCGCGGCCCTGGCAGGGCGTGGATCCGATTGTAGTGGGTTCGCAAATTGTCATGGGACTGCAAACCATTATCAGTCGTCAGTCCAATATCGCACTGGAACCGGCAGTCATTACGGTGGGAACGTTTCATGCCGGCAATCGGATGAATATTGTTCCAGAGGACGCTGCCATGACGGGTACGATCCGCACGTATGATGAAGGAATGAAAAAGGACATTCATCAGCGCATTAAGCATACCGCTGAGTCGATTGCCACCAGCGCCAATGCGAGTGCCAAGGTCAAGGTGGTGGAGCTATACAACGCCGTGGTCAATCCTCCCGACTTTACCGAAAAAATGGGACCCACTCTGCGACGGGTAGCTGGCGAGGGCAATTATGACCTGCAGCCAAAATCCAGTGCATCGGAAGATTTCTCGTTTTATCAGCAGAAAGCACCGGGCATGTTTTTCTATCTGGGGGTCACGCCCAAAGGGACGGAACTGAGCAAGGCCGCCCCCAACCACTCACCGCATTTCTATGTAGATGAGTCAGCCATGATTACCGGCGTGCGCGCCATGTCGAATCTGGCCGTGGATTTTCTGAGCATGAAGTGACCTGGGGCGTTGCCCAGGAGCACAAGTGCCAGATTGGGTAGGAGAAAAGGGCAAGAGAAAAGAGCGGGGCGCCTTCTCGAGCAGTGTTCACAAGACGAGCTGAACGTCCAAGGTAAATGCTACCATTCGGAGAAGGCGGGCTTTAAGGTCAATTGTCGGATCGAATGGCCCCTATTTATTATCGTTCAATGATGAGGTAACGATGCACGGACCAGACCCGAAAAACAAACACCCAATGGATGGCTTTGCTCAGGTTTGTTTTATCAAGAATACGGTGAAAAATCCAAATATTATCGTTGGCGACTACACCTACTATGATGATCCGGAGGACTCGGAAAATTTCGAACGCAATGTCCTGTACCACTATCCGTTCATCGGAGATAAGCTGATTATTGGCAAGTTCTGTGCGATCGCACGTGGTGCAAGATTCATCATGAATGGCGCAAATCATAAGCTGTCGGGCATCTCTACGTATCCGTTCCAGATCTTTGGCAAGGGCTGGGAAAGCGTCATGCCGGCACTGGGCGAGCTCCCTTACAAGGGGGATACGGTTATTGGTAACGATGTCTGGATAGGTTATGAGGCGCTGATCATGCCTGGCGTGAAGATCGGCAATGGCGCCATCGTGTCTTCGCGCGCGGTTGTTGTGGCCGATGTACCTGCCTATACAATTGTCGGAGGCAATCCGGCCAAACCGATCCGGCAACGTTATCGGCCCGACGATATTGCGGTGCTGGAGGCCGTCGCCTGGTGGGACTGGCCTGCGGAAAAAATAACACGCAATTTATCGATCATTGCATCGGGCGACATAGAGGCCTTGCGCGCAGGCGCGGTGTAGATCTGGCAACAGACATTTGCCGGACGTAGATTGCCGGAAAAGTAAAGCCTGTCAATGAAAAACACCCCCAAAAATTGGATCAGCGTCCAACTTTATGGGCAGTAGTTTGCAAGCGGATTTCTAAATGCACATCACTGCTTAGCAACGGCCTTGTTTGTCATGTCCAGGAGAACAGGCGCGGCTGCGATGATAGGAACGGTGGCTTTTGTACTTTTTATGATGATTGTACTTGCGCTCGTATTTCGGTCCCTTGTATCGATAACCATCGCGATATCCCGAGTGGCGGTCATGTGCTACGCAGCCCGAGAGAAAGATCATCAGCATCCCGACAACGACAAGCATTTTTTTCATTTGTGATCCCCTGTTGGATTTACTTTGACCACATGATAATAGATGACAAGTGTCATTGTCTGTTGCCGCTTGTAAGGTAAGTTTCAGCTGGGTACAGCAATTGAATCGATTCCATGGCTGGTTTTCTTGGTCGCTAAAAACTTCAAGATGCGTTTAGGCTGCACCACGTCGCACCGTGCCGGCTCGAGTCTCGCCGCGCCGCGTTACGGCGAATCGGGCAGGATTGCGGCGCGGGCCTGAGCTGAACTGCTTTGCTCAAGTGAGTCTGACCGACATGCCGCCGTCAACAATC
>NZ_JBQEAU010000125.1:4362-12969 GCF_052108595.1 Advenella sp. | reverse complement strand
CAAGCCATTTGACCCTTGGCAAGCCCAATTCACAAAATACTTTACCCACGCAGCCGTTTTAAGATCCGTAATTACCCTAAGCGCATGATTTGATTCAGTTTCGCCTTTTTACGACAATTTTTATAATTTTTAGTGCCACTCGCGTCACGTTCGTTTTATGCAACAAAAATGCAACATCGGGCAAAGCGAGCCATGCGAAATATGACCAATAGATCGCGCCTGGCTGCCCTTTTTTACCCTTGGCTCTTGCTTTTTGCTATTGAACAGCATCCTCCCGCTGTGTTCACTGCCAATTGAAGGCATGTTTTACGCTCAATAGAGGAAATACCGAAAAATTAACGCGGGGAGCCAACGCAGGCAGCAAACAACCTCGCAGATAAATAGTTTTGCTCTTGATCCGATACCTTTTCGCGTCGGCAATGGCGCCACAACTCTTTTCTGCTTTCTGTTTTCGGGCTGCCCTGCTCCCTTGCCGGGGCAATTCTAGTTCGTCTTGTTTTCTTGTCCGGCTTTGTTGTCCAGCGCACCCCGCGCTGCCATTTCGATAACAGCCGGGATCACGTCACCATGATTGCCCCGAGCCACCAGCATGAAGTGGCTATCAACACCCCGCGTGCGTAACCAGGCATCCAGCTGGCGCGCACTCATCTGGTTATTATTATTGCGCTTTTGGATTCGAGCAAGGCGCTCCGGGGTGATATTAGGATCAGCCCTGGGATTTTCCTCATATTCGCCCTGCAAAATCGTGACAGACACGGTGTCCTTATCTTTATAGGGGAACACGACTCTATCTATAGCAGCAGAATCTATAGCAGCAGAATCTATAGCAGCAGAATCTATAGCAGCAGAATCTGTAGCAGAAGAATCGCGAACTAACGCGTTACCCTTCCCCCGTTTAACCGCGAATGCCTGCGCATCGTTCAGGATGGCGCCATTCCCCCACCACAGGGATGGGCTGCCTATGACATATTGATCAAATGCATCCGGGTGGTTAAGTAATACATAGAGCGCAAACAAGCCACCAAAGGAATGGCCGGAAAGAATCTGATGCGCTGGGTCGGTCACATACTGCTTATCTATATAGGGTCGGACCTGGCTGCTGACAAATTCATAGAAGTTCGCCGCACCGCCACCGGCAGCAAACGCGTCACCGGGCGCGGCGTAGGTGTAATCGCGAGTACGCGCCGCAAGTGGATATGCCTTTGCCTCGGGATATCCCAAGCCGACAATGACGGGCAAACTCGCTGACGACTGCGCTTTGCCTGACATGGCACTCCATTTTTCATAAATGGCATTGACTGCCAGCGGAAACTGGGCATTGCCATCGAGCACATAGAGCGCCGCTGGCAGGCGTTTGTCAGCCGGTACTGATCTTGGGGTGGCCAAAAACACCCGGTATTGGTGCATCTGCCTGGTCATGTCGTGATGTCTGATTTTATACAGGCTGTCGGCCATGGAAACGATTTGCGGGATTTCTTGCACTGGCTGGGCCCAGCTGGTTTGCGCGCCAACGGCGCCAAGCATGACGACGCAGGCAAAACAGACCTGAGACAACACCGTCTGTCGCAAAAAACTGTCCGATAAACGCCGCATCAGCATCTTCAATACCATTTTGTTGTCTTAAACGCTCTTTTCAGATGACAGTGACATCCGACAGCTATCTGCCAGGTGATAGCTGTCGCCGGGCCGAGCGATCCGATCTGTTCGAAGGCCAGAATGCGTGGGGTTTAACTTTTAAGCCTGGCTATTCATAAGCAGCGTGCATCGCTGGGCTGTCCGGCGAACCCGGTGTGCGAATCACTTGCCCGCCATCAGCCCCGAAATATCCTATATGGACTGAACCCCTGTTGCTGCCGATGGCTCTATTGCAAAAAAACGCTGCCATCGAATGCCGGTACCAGCGAGGCACCAAGCCCGCGGTGAGACGCCAATCCAGTTATAAATCGTACTATAAACTCGGCTATACCTTCTGCCACCAGCCGAGCACGTCATGGAATAGACGTTGCACCAGCGCCAGGCATAAGCCTTAACGCGCCTTGATCAACGAGAGAAATTCCCGGCGCAGGTCCGAGTCATTCAGAAAGGACCCACGCATGACGCTATTGATCATGCGCGATTCCATATCCCTGACGCCGCGCCACTGCATGCAAAAGTGATCAGCATCCATGACCACCGCCAGGCCGTCCGGGTTTACTTTCTTCATCAGTAAGTCTGCCACGTGCTTGACGGCCTCCTCCTGGATTTGCGGCCGTTCCATCAGCCAGGCAACCAGTCTTGCATATTTCGACAGACCAATGAGATTGGAATGCTCGTTGGGCATGATGCCGATCCAGACTTTGCCCATGATGGGGCACAGATGATGAGAGCAGGCGCTGCGCACCTGAATCGGCCCGACAATCATCAGTTCATTGAGCTTTTCAATGTTGGGGAACTCGGTCACTAGCGGCGCTTCGGTATAACGGCCGACAAAGACTTCACGCAAATACATCTTTGCCACCCGCTTGGCAGTTTCGTTGGTGTTGTGATCGCTCTCGGTGTCGATGACCAGACTGGAGAGCACCGCCTGCATTTTTTCCTGCACTTCCTGCTGCAGCAGCTCAAGCTCGCCGGGCTCGATAAAACGGGCGATGTTGTCATTGGCATGAAAGCGGGCACCGGCCTGGCGAATACGCTGGCGGATCCGTGTGGAAATATAACCCCTATCATCCGGATGCGTCGCCTGCTCCGATTGTTGCTCGTTGTCCTTGTTTATGTTGCTATCGCTCACGACACTTGTCCTTGTCTGAAATATGAACCTGATCCAATGCATTATGATACTGTTTATCATGAACCCCTGTGTGCCGGCCGTCGCTTTGCGCAGACTTCTCATGCTAAGCTGACAGCACCAACCACGAAACCGTAGCAGACGAAAATAATATGAGTGGACACATTCTGATCAACGTAACACCGTTTGAAACCCGCGTTGCCCTGATAGAACACGGCGTCGTTCAGGAGATTCATCTTGAGCGCACGCGACAGCGCGGTAAAGTTGGCAATATTTATCTGGGTCGGGTCGTGCGGGTACTGCCCGGCATGCAAAGCGCCTTCGTCGACATCGGGTTGGAACGCGCGGCATTCATCCATATTGCAGACCTGCGCGAAAACCGCGCCGTGCGCAATACCGGCATTCCTTATACGCAAATTGAAAAGCTGCTGTTTGAAGGACAAACAATACTGGTGCAGGTGATCAAAGACCCCCTGGGCAACAAGGGGGCACGGCTATCGAACCAGATCAGCATCGCCGGCCGCATGCTGGTGTATTTACCCTATGACAATCATATCGGCATTTCCCAAAAGATTGAATCTGAACAAGAACGCAATAGCCTGAAAGAACGGGTCACGGCTCATATGCCGGCCAATGAGAAAGGCGGCTATATTATTCGCACCCAGGCTGAAGGCGCAAGCGACGATGAAATCGCGCGCGATCAGGAATACCTGGCCCGCCGCTGGTCCATGATACAGGCCGCCGTCATGACGCAGGCAGCGCCTTCCCTGCTTTATGAAGATCTGACCCTGGCCCAGCGGGTATTGCGGGACATGGTCAGCCCCGAAACCGAATCCATCGAGATCGACTCTCGCGTCACTGTGCAAACACTGCAGACCTGGGCAGATATTTACACGCCAGGCATCTCCAACAAAATCAACCACTATCACGGAGAGCGGCCCCTGTTTGACACGGCCAATGTAGACGAAGAGATCAAGTCAGCCCTCTCGCGCCGGGTAGACCTGAAGTCGGGCGGCTACCTGATTATTGATCAGACCGAAGCGCTGACCAGTATTGATGTGAATACCGGCGGCTTTGTTGGCGGCCGCAGCTTTCACGACACCATTTTCAAGACCAACCTGGAAGCGGCTCACGCCATTGCGCGCCAGCTGCGTATTCGCAATATGGGCGGCATTATCATTATCGACTTCATCGATATGGACAATAAAGACCATCAGGACGCGGTGCTGGCCGAATTGCAGAAAGCCCTGAGTCGTGACCGCACAAAAACCACAACCAACGGTTTTTCGGCGCTCGGACTGGTGGAAATGACGCGCAAGCGCACCCGCGACTCGCTTTCCCACCAATTGTGCGAGCCCTGCCCGACCTGCGACTCTCGTGGTCAGATCCAAACGCCACAGACCATGTGTTACAACATTTTGCGCGAAATTTTACGGGAAGCCAGGCAATTTAACCCCCGGGAATTCCGGCTCATTGCCTCCCAAGGGGTGATTGATCTGTTTCTGGAGGAAGAAAGCCAGTACCTGGCTACGCTGGGAGACTTTATTGGTAAACCGGTTACCCTTGAAGTGGACAACCGGTATTCCCAGGAAATGTACGATATCGTCCTGATCTGATCAGGACCGATTGCAGAGCCGGTCAGCTATGGCCGGGTTGAACCCGGGCCTGCATCTTGATGATCCGATCCTCAAGGTGGGGCGACGTTTCCAGAGCAATCAGCGGCGTATTGCTTTCTTCACTCTGTTCAAAGCGCAGGCGGATACTCTGGCCATCAAACGTGGCCGGATCTGCTTCGATTTCAATATACTTTTGCAACAGGGCATCAATCGAGGTCTGGGCAGTATCCAGAAAGTCATTGATGTTGTCATCGTTCGCATCCTTGAATGCCTGTTCGATGGTTTTGGACAGATCCCAGGTAAAAAACATCAATGCATTGGGCCCTTTCACCTCGGGATGTTCATATCCCCAGAAAGCGCCTTGGCTGGGAGAGGATTGGGTCATAATATATCTCAAATACAAATATAGATAGTGGAATCAGTATGATACGCAAGACTGCACGGCTAATTCAAGTGCCATCAGCTGTCGCGAAACTGCATGTTATATAAAGATGCGTACAATCCGCTATTTTTCAAGAGCTCGGTATGATTTCCCTGCTCGACGATACGTCCCCGGTCCAGCACGAGAATGCGATCAGCGTTCTGCACAGTGGAAAGGCGGTGTGCAATCACGAATGTCGTGCGGCCCTTCATCAGCGTTTCCAGTGACGCCTGGACCTGCCTTTCGGACTCGTTGTCCAGTGCCGAGGTGGCTTCGTCAAGAATCAGGATGGGCGCATTCTTGATGAGGGCACGGGCGATGGCCAGACGCTGACGTTGCCCGCCCGAGAGCCAGGCGCCGTTCTCTCCAATAGGCGTTTCCAGCCCTTGTGGCAGCGAATTGACATAATCGAGCAGGTTGGCCGAAGCCAGCGCTTCCCGTATGCGATCCTCGTTGGTATCGCCAAAAAAGCCGTAAGCCACGTTCTGAGCCATGGTGCCTTCGAACAGCACCACACTCTGGCTCACCAGTGACAATTGTGAACGCAGACTCTCGAGTGTGTAATCGTCAATATTGATGCCGTCCATCGTAATCTGTCCGCTGACCGGATCGACAAACCGCGGGATCATATTGACCAATGTGGTTTTTCCACTGCCGGAACGGCCAACAAACGCAATAGTTTCCCCGCGATTGACGGTAAAGGAAATATCGCTCAGGGTGTCGCTGCTGGCATCGGGAAAGCGAAAGCTCACGTTTTCAAACGAGATGCTACCCAACTTATCGGAGTCCAGTATTTTTTTGCCCGTGTCATTTTCCTGGGGACTGTCGATCAAGGTAAACACGCTGTCGGCCGCCACCAGCATTTTCTGCATACGTGCGGCAACATTAGTCAGGCGTTTGACCGGATCGAAGATTTGCGCCAGGGCCGTGAGAAACGCCGCAAATGAGCCGACGGTCAGGGCGCCGGTGCTTCCCTGGTACAACGCGGTCGCAATCACAATACCCACGGCAAATGCAATACTGAGCTGGGTGATGGGCGTCATCGCGGCGCTGGCAATGGCCGAGCGCATGGCAAACCGGCGCAGTCCGCTATTGACCGACAGAAATCGCCCGCGCTCGAAATTGTATCCATTGAACAGTTTGACCACGCGCTGGCCTTCAATGGACTCCTTGACCACCCGGGTGAGTTCTGCGTTGATATCCACCGTTTTCATATTGATGCGACGCAGCCGCTTGATGAATATTCGCGTGGTAATCACGGAAACGGGCATGATAATGAAGATAATCAGCGTCAACTGCCATGACAAATACAGCAACATGGCCAACAGGGCAATCACCACTGCACCATCACGCACTAGAATGATGCACACCTCGGTGGCGTAGTCCGTAATATTGCCGGCATCGATGGTGAAACGATTCATCAGCCTGCCGGTGTCGCCTTTCTGAAATTCACCGTCAGGCATGCCCAGCAGCTTTTCAAACATATCCTTGCGGATACCCAGCAGCATATTGTTGGCAATCCAGGCCAGCAGGTAATCGCTCAGAAAGTTCAGGACGCCACGCACCAGAAACAGCCCCACAACGGTGAGCGGAATGGACCAGATATAGTGTGGCTTGGCGCCATTGAAACCCTCGTCAAGAAGGGGTTTCATGATATAGGCCAGCGCGGGCTGGGTGACTGCGGCCACAGACACCAGCACCAGCGCTGTGACCAGGGCCTGCCAGTAGTCACCGACTCTGGCGTAAATACGTCGAAACACGGTTTTGCGGCTACCGCTTTTGAAAGAGTTATCCAATCTGGGTACCTTATACTGTCATTTTCTTACTGTTCATCCCGGGGATTTTACCGGTTTAGACTGGCCTTGCGTGTCTGTTTGGCTGGATTATCGGGAGAAGTTTGCCGCGGCAGCATGAAAACCACGCTAAAATCCGGAGCATGAAAAACCTAGAACGTGTTTACATCCGGCTGCCAAACTGGATTGGTGACGTTTGCATGTCCAGGCCTGCGATCGAGGCAGCGCTGGCCAGCGGCCTGACCATCGTGGCCTGCGGCAAGCCATGGGCCCAGGCCCTGTTGGCAGACCTGCCCAACCTGCAGTTTCTGGCGCTCAGCGGCCAGTGGCGCCAAGACCGTCGACGCATCAAAGCGCATCGCAGTGCCCACCCTGGCGCAGGACGCAGCGTGGGGCTGCTGCTGCCCGATTCGCTGACTAGTGCGCTGGCCTTCCGTCTGGCGGGCCTGCAATGTGCGGGGTACCAGGACGATGGCCGCTCGCTGCTGCTCAAGTGGGGCTTTGCCAAACCATCGCAAACGCTGCATGCCGTGCAATCCTGGTATTGGCTTACCCGCGAGGCCTTCGCTCGGTGGGGGCTGACGCTGGCCGCGCAACCCGCAGACAGCTTGTATTTGCCCTCTGGCGCAGACGCCATCGCTGCCGCGCAAGCGGCATTATCGGCGGCTGCGGCAACCGATGCACCGATACTGATCGCGCCGACCGCAACCGGAGAGCATCAGGGCAGAAATAAGGTATGGCCGCACTTTGACAGCCTGACTCGTCAGTTGCAGGCACAAGGTTATACTGTTGTCATGTCGCCGCCGCCCAATGAAGTTGCTCAGGCGCAGGCCAATGCGCCGACCGCGACAGTGCTTCCTGCACTGGATCTTGCCGCCTTTGTCGCATTGCTTCGGCAGTGCCGCCTGGTCATCTGCAACGATTCGGGTGTGGCCCACCTGGCTGCGCTAACCGAAACGCCCCAGCTTACCCTGATCGGGGTCACCAACCCCACGCGTACCCGCCCGTGGACGCCCCGCGCGCAACTGCTGGGCACCTATGGACACTGGCCGTCAGTCGACGATGTGCTAGGCACAGTCAATCAATTATTGCGGAACGAATAAAACATGTTCAGCTCACTGATAAATCTTGTTGTACCTCTGAACCTGTGTATTTTCCTGATGGTTCTGGGGTTTGTGCTATGCCTGATTCGCTTTAAGCGTAGCGGGCTGTCACTTATTTTTGCCGGCATACTGTGGGTACTGATCTGGTCTCTGCCCGTTACCTCCATCCTGTTTGGAGGAATTCTGGAAAACAGTTATCCGCACCGTCCTACCGCGCAATATCCGACCGCGCAGGCCATCGTCGTGCTCGGTGGCGCCACGGCCAATAATCGCATCAACTGGTTTGAACCGCTTGCGCCCGACTCCAAGATTGCCCGCGTGGACACGGCAGCCGAACTCTATTTCCAGCACAAAGCGCCTCGCATACTGGTGTCGGGTGGCGCATTGTCGGGCGACGTCAGCGAAGCGCGCGGCATGGCAGCCAGGCTCAAAACGCTGGGCGTACCGGCAGAGGACATCATTCTTGAGAATGAGAGCCGCACCACGCATGAGAATGCCGCACTCACGGTGCAGCAATTGCGGGACCACCAGATCCGTTCCATTTTGCTGGTCACTTCCGCCCTGCACATGCCCCGCTCCATGGCCTCTTTCAGCAAATATGGCCTGGACGTCACCGCCGCCCCCAATCCGGCCCAAATCACTATACCGGACGACAAGGACTTTTCGCTCTTCATCCCCAATGAGCGGGCCTTGGCCGGCAGCCGCTCGATTCTCAAGGAATATGTGGGTGTATTGGTGTATTGGTTGCGCGGCTGGGTGTGATGCAGGGCTGCTGGCCCGACCTGAGTATCTTCTGGCCAGAGCGTCATGGGCGGGATCTGGCAGCTCATCCGTATAGATCAAACGCAGTGCTGCAGTCAACTAAAATTGAGTGCAATCTGGCTGGCCCGCCGCAGGCCCGGCACCACTT
>NZ_JBQEAU010000125.1:0-4352 GCF_052108595.1 Advenella sp. | reverse complement strand
ACTTGCACCGGCAGATGTGTGAGCGCCTGTTTAGTACGGTGGGATATACGTGTGATCAATCACCAATAAACGATAAGCCTTGATCGCCCACGACAAACACCGCAGCGCGCTAAGCCCTGGCTTCGCCAGCCCGTTTTCTGGCTTCGCGACGCATCTTTTTCCACTTCTTGAATTTACCGTAAAGGCGTCCGGCCAGCGTATCTCTGGCATAGAAGAGCCGATTGAGCAGCCATTTGCCACTGCGGTTGGACACAGCGATGCGGTAAATATTTTCCGCGTCACCATGCGGCCGGTTAAAGCCATAGGCATCGGTCGTGAAAAAATAGCGAAAGCCCAGATCCCGTGCCGCCTGCTTGTAGTCTTCGTCGAAATATCCCTGGGGCCAGCAGATGAAGTCATCCTGTTTGTTCAGCCGCTGGGCAATCAACCCGCGGCACAGCGCCAGTTCTTCACTGATTTTTTCGATTTTTTCTTCGCGGCTTGAGGCGACCTTGTCCCAGCGGGTATGCGTATGAGTATGCGAATGGATCTGCATAACGCCGCTGGCATCCATTTCCTGCAATTCGGACCAGCGCAGAATGACCTTGTCAGTTTCGCCGGACGCCACCAGATGCTTGGACTCTTCATGCACGTACGCCGCCGGCAAATCTGCAAGGTCGGCATTGGCAGTGGTCGGGCGCGGCTCCCCTTCGCCGATCCACCCGGTAACCACAAACAAAACCCCGGTCATTCCATACTTTTTGAGTAGTGGATAGGCGTAAGTGTAGTTATTCAGATAGCCGTCATCAAAAGTGATCAACACCGATTTGTTGGGCACCGGCGCACCGTTCAGGTAATCGGCAAACTGCTCGATCGTCAGCGAACGATAGCCCGCACCCTTCAAGGCAGCCAGTTGGCGTTCGAACACATCGGGCTGTACGTTGAGGGGGCTTTTGAGTGGATGCACATGGTGATACATGAGCACCGGAACATTCTTTGCATTGTCTGTCATGATTTTTCATCCAGCCATTTGCAGTAAACGGCTTCAGTATTGATGGCCAGCATTTCCGGAGAAAATACGGCTTCATCATAAAGCCATTTATGCGCTGCACGGCTCATCTGTGTGCGCAATCCCGGATTTTGAATCAGCGTATCGAGCGCCTGGGTAAGCGCGGTCGCATCATGCAAGGGGACCAGGATACCGGTTTCGCCGTTCCTGAGCATCTCAGAGACACCGCCGACATCGGTGCCCACGACCGGCAGACCGCTCATTTGCGCTTCCACGTAAACCGTGCCCGAGGCCTCCTGCTCGGTGGCAAGGGCGAATATATCGCTGCCGGCAAGCAGATTGGGTACGTCCTTTCGGTAACCCATCAGATGTACACGCTGCTGCAGGCCGCTGTCGGCGATATGCTTGCCGACTTTCTCAAACGTTGGCGAGCCGGCGCCAACCAGCACCAAGTGCAGATCCCGATAGCGTTCAAACAGGGCCTTCATGCTGTCGATGAGAAAGGTGTGGCCTTTTTTCTCACGCATCACCGCTACACAAATAACGACGATTGCCGAACTGTCCAGTCCCAGCTCCTCGCGCAGCGTCGATTGCGCCACTGGCGCCGGTGGCTCGACCGGCGAATAAATTGTGGCCACTTTTTCTGGCGCCACGCCCTTGTTCAGCACCATTTGCCGCACATGGTTACTGACCGTCGCCACCTTGTGCGGCAGCCAGGTATAGGACAGCAGTGAGCCGATGGGAATGGCCAGATGCCGGGTGCGGACAATGAGGGGGGTTCCGGCAAGACGTCCGGCCAGCGCTGCGATCAGCGTATCCTTGCGACTATGCGTGTTGAGCACATCGAACCGCCCGTCGCTCAGAATTCGGCGAATCGCGGCCACCCCTTTGACAAAATTGACAATCCCGCCCATGGGAACCGTATGCACGACAAAACCTTCATCGCGCATGCGCGCCACAAGCTGGGCTTCGGGCCGGCAGATCAGCTCCATATGGTGCCCGCGCTTGCGCATGGCGCGCATCTCCTTGAAGATACGGTGTTCCTGCCCGCCAAAGGACACTGCCGCTTCGGAGTGCACGATGCGTAACGGTCTGGCCGTTTTCTCAACCGCTGTTGCGCAGACCCCTGCCCCCTGCGGCACGTCCTGAACAACGGGTGGTTTGGCAGATGTATTCACGAATAGCTTACCTCTACGGAACCGGACTGCTGATGTTCGCGCAGTCGTTCGAACAGGCTGTCGGCCATGCGCACGCGCCATTCCTCGCCCAGTTCAATATCGCATTTATAGCCCTGGCCGGCAGAAACATAACTCAGTTGCACTCGCACGCCGGGAATACCGTTCTCGGGCTCGGCACGGTACGGATTGAGCAAAGACTTGAGCATGCTGACCGACATGCCATCTGCAATTTCGATCTGCAGACAGCGGGCCCGCTCTTCGCGCGCCTTTTGCAAATCATACAGGCTGTCTGCACTGATGCGCAGCCCGCCATTGAAGCGATTGACCTTGGCCTTGATCCGCGCGATAACCAGACTGTCGCTTTTCAGAATATGGCGATTCAGTTCATACACGCTGCCAGGGCACATGATTTCCACCTGCGCCGAGCCATCATCGAGCAGCAGGAAATACAATCGGTCATCGGCCTCGGGCTGACCGGGCGTCTTGCGATTACTGGCAAAAAATCGCTGGCCGATCAGCACACCTGCCACCCACTGCGCATCGCGTGATTCGTTGATACCAGACAGTTTGGTGGGCGCAAACCGGCGTACCTCGTCGCGCCAAACATCAAACAGATGATGACTGAAATAAAAGCCGAGCGCATTCTTTTCTTCGATAAGTTCTCTATGCAGATTCCAGGGCTGCACACGGGCCACCTGATCCTGCACGATGGCGCCGGAATCGTCGCCGAACAGCGAGACCTGGTCAGCGCTGCGGTCGGCCTGGTCTGCTGCATCAATGGCATGCGTTAACGCGGCCAGCAGCGCCGCGCGATTGCGTTCGAGTTCGTCAAACGCCCCGGCACGAATCAATGCCTCCATGGTGCGCCGGTTGACGGTATGGCGATTGACGCGCTTGCAAAAATCGTAAAGGTCTTCAAACGGTCCACCCGTTTCACGGGCCCGCAAAATTTCCTCGACAGCACCCTGGCCTGTGCCCTTGACGGCGCCCAGGCCAAACCGGATAGTGCGCGGCGGTTTGCCCGCACGCATGGCATCGTCCTCTACCGGTTCGAAGCGATAAACCGATTCGTTAACGTCGGGCGGCAGCACTGCAACGCCATTGTCCAGCGCATCGCGCCAGAAAATCTGTACTTTGTCCGTGTCGTCCATATCCGAAGACATGGTCGCGGCAATGAATTCGGCAGGATGATGCGCCTTGAGCCAGGCCGTCTGATAGGAAATGAGCGCATAGGCAGCCGAGTGACTTTTGTTAAAGCCATAGCCGGCGAATTTTTCCATCAGGTCAAACAGGCGCACGGCCAGGTCACCGTCATAGCCTTTTTCCACCGCGCCTTTTTCAAACAGCTCCCGGTGCTTGGCCATTTCCTCGGCTTTTTTCTTACCCATGGCCCGGCGCAGCAGATCGGCGCCTCCCAGACTGTAGCCGCCTACAATCTGGGAAATCAGCATCACCTGTTCCTGGTAGACAATAACGCCGTAGGTGCTACGCAGCGTCGACTCCAGCGAGGGGTGGAAATAATCGACCTCGGCGCGCCCGTGCTTGCGGTTGACGAAGTCATCAACCATGCCCGACTCCAGGGGACCGGGACGATACAGGGCCAGCACGGCAATAATGTCTTCGAACGTATTGGGCAGCAGCTTTTTGAGCAGCTCTTTCATGCCCCGGCCCTCGAGCTGGAATACCGCTGTGGTATTGCCCTCGCACAAAATGCGATAGGCCCCGGGATCGTCCAGCGACAGCGACATGATGTCAAAGTCGCGCATGGCCGGATTGAAGCGCCGCACATAGCGCACCGCCCAATCCAGGATGGTCAGGTTGCGCAGCCCCAGAAAGTCGAACTTGACCAGACCTGCGGCCTCAACATCATCTTTGTCATACTGGGAAACCACACTGGTATCGGTGCCGGGCTGGCAATACAGCGGGCAAAAATCGGTCAGCTTACCGGGCGCAATCAGTACGCCGCCGGCGTGCATGCCGACGTTGCGGGTTAGGCCTTCCAACGGGCGCGCCAGATCGACGATGGCCTTGACCTCTTCGTCATTGTCGTAACGACGACGAAATTCAGGCTCTTCTTCCAGCGTCTTGGCCAGACTCCAGGGATTGGCCGGGTTGAACGGAATCAGTTTGGACAGGCCATCGCACAAGGAATACGGCAGCTCCAGCACCCTGCCCACGTCGCGCAC
>NZ_JBQEAU010000124.1:0-12997 GCF_052108595.1 Advenella sp. | reverse complement strand
GCTTGCTGCAAACCAGGGATATCCCGAATTAATGAGTGCTTGACAGCCAAAATATAGAAGTCCATACTACTCACAAACTTGTATGATGTCATACAATGAAAATATAAATCACCGCCATGAAATCCATTGTTCTGTTTTCTTTCTGCGTGCTGCGAGTCTTCACTTTTCTTATGAAAAAAGGAAAAGTATGAGGAATCGACAGCGACTTTTTGGCGACTTTTCGCGGTTTGCAAGATGCTGGGCGGGTATCACATTCGGTACAGTGGTTTTGTATATCTTATCGGACGTCATATCCCTTTTTTCTCGGAGGTGGCTCATGCTGCATCAAATGAGCTGTGCTTCTCGTACAAGCGCACCGACGCAGCAACTGCTCGCATACGTTAATGATGAATGTGATGTCCGCCAGTCCAGGACAGGAGTACATGTATGACGCACGCCCATGTTGAACGGGTCGGCAACATGTTGTGCCAGGTTGGAGAAAGCCCGGTATGGCATCCGCAGCACCAGGCGCTTTACTGGACTGATATTCCGGCCAGGCAATTGTGGCGCTATAAGCCAGATAGCGGCGCCATTGACCAATGGTCTTTGCCGCAGATGGCCGGCTGTATCGCCATGCGGGCCGATGGCTGGCTGGCAGCCATGGAAACAGGGATTTTTTCGCTTTCTGATTTGACCGTCGCCGATCCCGCACCAGGCGTGCAACCTATGGCAACTGTGATGCACGCGCGTTCCGGCATGCGTTTTAACGATGGTCGTTGTGATCGCCAGGGTCGCTTCTGGGCCGGCACCATGCTCATGGACATGGCTGCGGGCGCGCCGGTAGGCCGGCTATACCGTTACGCGGCCGGCGAGCTAGCCATGCCGCTGGCGGAGCCGTTGATTGTGCCAAATGGCATGGGGTTCAGCCCTGATGGCCACCGCATGTATCTGTCGGACTCCCATCC
The DNA here is from genome assembly GCF_052108595.1 of Advenella sp. Taxonomy (NCBI): domain Bacteria; kingdom Pseudomonadati; phylum Pseudomonadota; class Betaproteobacteria; order Burkholderiales; family Alcaligenaceae; genus Advenella; species Advenella sp. The sequence goes on along the minus strand of NZ_JBQEAU010000124.1, from coordinate 12,053 downwards.
ATCGCGCAAGACTGTGTGGGTGTATGACTACGATCCAGAGACCGGCCTGCCGGGCAATCGCCGCGTTTTCATTGATGCCTTGCCTGCCGGGCGCCCCGACGGCGGCGCAATAGACCAGGATGGTTGTTACTGGATTTGCGGCAACGAAGCGGGACGGGTCTATCGGTATACGCCCGACGGCCGCCTGGATCGCAGTGTGCAGGTGCCAGTCCCCCGGGTTGCCATGTGCGCCTTCGGTGGTCGCAGTTTTGACACATTGTTTGTGACAAGCATACGTCCGGCAGATGCGGCGCCCGACGCCCTGGATGGCGCAGTGTTCGCTTTGCAGCCCGGAACACGCGGTATAGAGGAGCCCAGCTATCGTGATTAAGCGATTGTGATGAGTTTAGGAAACCGGCCCGTACAGGTCGGCGCGCAGCATTGCAGCAACCACGCTTTACCGTTTTATTAATCAGTTCATATCCGACAACAATATCAGCCCCAACCCGGAGCAAGACAATGCAATTGACCCCCAGCCGTTTCGGTCAGATCGTGACCGCCGCCATGTTTGCGTTTGCAGGCATGAGCACCGCCCAGGCGCTTGAACTGCGCTCGGCCGACATCCATCCCAGTGACTATCCCACCGTGAAAGCGGTGGAATATATGGGCGATCTTATCAAGAAAAAAAGCGATGGCCGTATTACGGTCAAGGTATTTTCAGGCAGTAAGCTGGGCAGCGAAGACGACTCGATCGAACAGGTCAAGCTGGGCGCGCTGGCCATGGCTCGGGTAAGCAGTGCTGCCATGCATAACATTTGTGAAACCACACGGGTGCCGTCGCTGCCATTTCTGTTTCGTTCAGTAGAGCACCAGCACAAAGTGCTGGACAGCGATATCGGGAGCCAGATTCTCAAGTCCTGCGAAGATGCCGGTTTTGTCGGTCTGGCATGGTATGACAGTGGAGCGCGCTCCATGTATACCCGCAACAAGCCGGTTAAAACTGTTGCGGACGTCAAGGGGATGAAGATCCGGGTACAGCAGTCTGACCTGTCGGTCGCCATGGTCGAAGCGCTTGGCGCCAACGCGACACCCATGCCGATGGGCGAAGTCTATACGGCACTCAAGACCGGCCTGGTGGACGCAGCCGAAAACAATTTTCCCAGCTACGATAGCGGTCATCATTTTGAAGTGGCCAAGTACTTTTCGCTGACAGAGCACACGATGACGCCGGAGATCCTGGTGTACTCCAAACGGCAGTGGGACAAGCTGCCGGCAGCGGATCAGCAAATCATTCGCCAGGCGGCTCAGGAGTCGGTTCCTTATATGCGCAAACTGTGGGCAGAGCGTGAAGAAAAATCCCGCGCAGTGGTTCAAAAGGGTGGTGCGCAGATTGTAGAGCCGGACAAGGCCTCGTTTCAGGCGGTAATGAAGCCCGTCTATGATCGTTTTATTACGACACCGCAAATGAAAGATCTGGTTGCGCGCATCCAGGCTGTGAAATAGGATCTGTGATGACTGCGCAAATGATTGAATCCAAAACCGTTGGCGATGTTCATGCGGGGAGGCCCGGCTGCGGCCGGACTTCTCCGCTGGATCTGTATGCGCGCGGATGCGCACTGCTGGCGCGTTTGTGCATGATGGCCAGTGTCGCCGGTCTGGTCTGCCTGATCGCTGCCGTGGCATTTCAGGTGTTCGGGCGTCATGTCCTGAACGATACGCCTACCTGGGCTGAAAGCCTGTCGCTGCTGCTGGTGCTGTTTGTGACGATGATGGGCGCCGCCGTGGGGGTGCGTGATGCCGGGCATATCGGTTTCGAATCGCTGGCTGATCTGCTGCCGCCTTTGCAAAAGCGCCGGTTGTGCATTTTCGTGCATGCGCTGGTGTTGCTGTTTGGCGCGCTGATGGCATGGTATTGCGGCGAGCTGGCAGAATCGGTGCATGCGGTGAAAATTCCCAATCTTGGTCTTTCGGAAGCCTGGAAGTATGTGCCCGCGATGCTGTCCGGTGTGTTGATCGTCTTGTTTTCGATCGAGCATATCATCGCGATATTGCGCAATCAAAAGGTGGTGCCCGCATGGCTTTGACGCTTCTTTCCATGTCGTTCGTCGGCTTTCTGGTGATTGGCGTACCGGTTGCCTTTGCCATTGGCCTGGCATCCATTGCCACGATCGCTTATGAAGACCTTCCCATTGCCGTTGCGTTCCAGCAAATGACATCCGGCATGAACGCCTTTTCCTTCCTGGCCATTCCGTTCTTCATTTTTACCGGGGAATTGATGCTGTACGGCGGCATCGCCGATCGCATTGTCAACTTCGCCAAATCCATGGTCGGACATGTGCGCGGCGGCCTGGGAATGTCGAATGTGATTGCATGCACGTTATTTGGCGGTGTGTCGGGATCGCCCGTGGCAGATGTATCGGCCATGGGGTCGGTGATGATTCCCATGATGAAACGCGAAGGCTACCACGCCGATTATGCGGTCAACGTGACCACGCATGCTGCGCTGGTGGGAGCGCTGATGCCCACCAGTCATAACATCATCATCTACACGCTTGCGGCCGGCGGTAAAGTATCCATTGCTGCGCTGATTGCTGCCGGTATCGTGCCGGCGGTGATCCTGACGCTGTGCAATCTGCTTGCCGCCTACCTGGTTGCGCGCAAACGCGGTTATCCGGCGGGCACGTTTCCCGGATGGCGTATCGTGTTCACATCCATGGTGGCCGCCATACCCGGCATGTTTGTGATTGTGCTGATCATCGCGGGGATATTGAGCGGGGTATTTACGGCCACGGAATCGGCGGCCATTGCGGTGCTCTACTCGTTGCTGCTCACCGGCCTTGTATATCGCTCGCTGACCATGCAGCAATTTGTGCGCGCCGCCGCCAAGGCAGTAAAGACCACCGGTGTGGTGCTGCTATTGATCGGCATTTCAGCCACGTTCGGCTACCTGATCGGCTTTTATGGCGTGGCGGAGAAAACCGGCGAACTGATGGCCTCCATTTCCACCAGCCCATGGGCGATCTTCCTGATGGTCAATGTGTCGCTGTTTGTGCTGGGCACCTTTCTGGATATGGCCGCCACCATCCTGATCTGCACGCCGATCTTTCTGCCGATCTGCATGCAGTATGGCATGGGGCCGGTGCAATTTGGGATTGTGATGCTCCTCAATTGCGCCCTGGGCCTGAACACGCCTCCGGTTGGCACCACGCAGTTTGTTGGCTGCGCGATTGGCCAGGTCTCGGTGGGCACTGTCATGCGCACCATCTGGCCGTTCTACGGGGCGCTGATTCTTGCCCTGGCGCTGGTGACCTATGTGCCCGCCTTTTCGCTATGGCTGCCGGAATTGTTGTTGAAGTAATGCGTCTGGTATGAAGCGCGGGCCTCGTATATTCTCATAGATGCGAGGCCCGTTTCCACTGTAATGCCAGTTGTCATGGAGGTGAATAGTTGTGTCCTGCCCGGCGCCTGGTATGGCATCGGGCAGCAAAGCACACCAGATCAGCGCTTATGGCTTGACGATACGCCAAGTGCAAAGGCCGGGGCTGGTCTGGCCTTGAACTGAAAGTCGACCGGCTTGGTTGCTGCGTCATTCACGGTCCGGTTCGGATCGATCATCAAGGCTGCAATGGCGCCTATCAACAGCAAACCGCCGGAGATCAGAAACGGCAGGGTATAGTTTCCCGTTGTCTGAATCAGGAACCCGAAGACCACGGGTGAAATCGCTCCTGCCAGGCCGAATCCTGAATTCATCATCCCGCCCGCCGTGCCCGCATACTTGCCGGCAATATCCATGGGCAGGCTCCACAGAACCGGATTGGTCAATTCAAGAAAGAAAAAGCAGGCGGAGATAAGGACAATCGCAATAAGCGGATCACGGATGAATATCATGGGCATAATGCACAGGAACGCCAGAAACAGGCCCAGCGAGAGTACAGATACGCGGGCAAAGCGCAGGCGTTTGGTGCGGATATACAGCTTGTCGGAAATCACTCCGCCAAGGGTATCGCCGATCACACCGGCCAGTAGCGGCAGTGTCGTAAACAGCGCCATCGCTTTCAGATCGAATCCCCTGTCATCCTTCAGGTAAGAGGGCAGCCAGGTCAGAAACACCCACAGGGACCAGCCGTAGCAAAAATCCACAAAAGTCACCAGCCACATTTTGCTGATCATGTCTTTCCATGGGGTTTTACCCAAAGCCATGTTCTTGCGGGCCGGCTCGCCGATTTCCTCCAGTTCTGCAGGGGTAATGGTTTTGTGTTGATGGGGGGTATCGGTAAATAGCAGCAGATAGGCCAGCGTCCATAACAGGCTGATCGCGCCCAGCACAATAAACGCCTCGCGCCAGCCGGCGTAATACACAATGGCGAGGACAACGGGCGGGGTAATGGCGCCGCCCAGTCGCGAAAAGCTATGCGTAATACCCTGGGCAAAACCGCGAGAGGATTTGGGCATCCATGAGGTCATGGCGCGCGTGGCTGTGGGAAAGGCGCCTCCTTCGCCAACGCCCAGCAGTACGCGCATAATCACAAGCGCCATCAGGCCGCCGATAAAACCGGTCAGCAATGTCGCCAGGCCCCAGATCAGGGACAGGATAAGCAGGATCTTTTTCGGGCCGAATCGGTCAGCCAGCCACCCGCCCAATATCTGCATGACCAGATACGGATAGGCAAAGGCGGAAAAGATGAAGCCAAGCTCTGTCGGCGACAGATTGAATTCTTCGGCGATAAAGGGTGCTGCGACGGCGATATTGACCCGGTCTACATAGGCAATGAAATACATTGCGCACAGCAGGCCCAGTATCATATGTCTGGTTTTTATGTTCCTGATCATGTTGTCATCCTTGATGATTGAATCATGTTTTCTGTTCCGACAATTTCTACAGCTCCAGCAATTTGAGGCGTTGCACCTTCCCTGAAGGTCCTCTTGGCAACTCCGTGACAAAACGGAACGCGGCAGGCGATTTGTAGCTGCCCAGCTCCCTGAGACAAAACTGATTGATGTCCTGGATAAGGTCATCGTCGTTTCGGGTCGTCATGCGTTTTACGATATAAGCCGCGATATTCTGGCCATAATGCTTGTCGTCTATTCCAACCACAGCGGCATCCAATACGTCCGGATGAGCCAGTAAAATTTCATCGATCTCGCGCGGTGCGATGTTCTCACCTCCCTTGATAATGAGCTCCTTGACGCGTCCGGTAATAAAATAAAAGCCATCGCTATCCCGGTATCCCAGATCGCCGGTGCGCAGCCAGCCGTCTGCAGTAAACGCTTTTTGGGTCTGTTCGGGCGACTTGTAGTACCCGAGCATGACGTTGTCGCCCCGGACCAGGACTTCGCCTTTCTCTCCCGGTGGCAAATCCATGCCTTGCTTGTCGATGACCCTGGCCTGCACGCCGGAGGGCCGACCGATACTGCCGATCTTGCGTTGTGCCGGATCATAGGGGTTGCTGAATATGGGCGCCGCCGTTTCTGTCATTCCCATGGTTTCGATAATGCCGATGCCAAATTTTTCTTCGAATGATTTGTGATGGAAGGGCGCCAGTGCTGCCGATGCGGAGCGGCAAAAACGGATTTGGCTGCGATCGATGGCGCAGAAGTTTTCGTCATTGATCAAATAGCTGATGATGGTGGGCACTGCATTGATCCAGGTGCACTCAAATTTCTGGACTCGGGGCCAGAAATGCGTGGCTGAAAACTTGCAATCAATAATGACAGCGGCGCCGCACAGCAGCGGCGTCAATATATTTACCACAAGTGCATTAATGTGATACAGCGGCAGCACGCAAAGGCAGCGATCCGATTTTTCCAGTTGGTGTTCGTTGGCAATGGCGCGGGCACTGGCCAGCAGATTTGCATGGGTAAGTACGACGCCCTTGGGAACACCGGTAGTGCCCGATGTGTACATGAGCAGGGCTGGCAGGCTGGCGCTAACGGGCTCGCCTGTGCTCGACGGCAACGGCGCGAGCGTTAATGTGGGTAGCGCTGCCGCGTCTGGTGCCGTGGCCACGACCATCGCCTGCGCGCCACTGGCTTTCAATGCGGCGCGGACCACCGGTTCCAGCTCTGTTGTGGTAAAGACGATTCTGGTATCGGCGTGGCCGATAATATAGGCCAGTTGTTTTTCCTGACAGAGCAGGTTAATCGGATTGACGACAAAACCACCGTACATGGTGGCAACGATGATTTTGGCCGTGTTTACACCATTGGGCATGAACACCGAAACCGTGTCGCCACGGCCAATGCCCAGCGCTGTCAGCTGCCTGGCGAAGCCTTTGCATTCACTTGTAATATCGCCATAGGCCATAGCCTGCCCGTTGATGGCGTCGACCAGATACGGATCGGACTCCCATGTTGCTGCATTTCGATCAAGCAGACCGGTAATGGTTGTTGTGGTTTCAGGCATGATGAAATTTCTCCAGGTAGTCGGCAAAGATCGTGTCAGCCTGAGGCTCTCTGGCGGCGATTGTCTGAACCACGCGTGTGATATTCATATAGTGGCGATAATTCATGTTGTCGGAAAAACTGTTGCCGCCCCAAGTGCCGCAACCCATGGACAGGGAAAACGGCAGGCCGTTGTCAAAATTGCCGCCAGTGGCAAAGCAATGCGCCTGATTGACGATCACCCGGGATGCCGGCAGTATCATGCCCAGGTCCTTTGCGCGTTCGGTTCGGGTCGTATGCAGTCCGACGGAGTGACCTGCGCCCATATAGCCGTAAATGCTGCTGGCAATGCGCTTTGCATGAGCAAAGTCAGAGGCTTTATAGACGGTGAGCACTGGCGCCAGTTTCTCGCCGGAAAACGGATGTTCACGCCCGAAGCCGGCTTCTTCGACCATCAGAAAGCGAGGGGCGGCAGCCGTTTGCGTGTCACCGATTTGCGCCACTTGCATAATCTGCGCGGCATCCTTGCCGGAGAAGACAGCGCTTAACTTGCCGTCATGCCACATGAGATCCTGCAGGCGTTGCTTGTCATGGTCATCGAGCATGACGCCGCCTTCAGCGGCCAGTGCAGCCAGCATGGCGTCATAAACCGATGCGTCGATAATGACGCTGTTTTCAGAAGAGCAGCTTGTGGCGTTGTCAAAGGTCTTGGACTGGCGAATCAGACTGGCTGCGGACTGCAGGTCGGCCGATTCATCCACGATCACAGTGACATTGCCTGCGCCAACGCCGAAAGCCGGTGTGCCGCTGGTATGGGCCATCCGTACATTGGCCTGCGATCCGGTTGCGACAACCAGATCGGCGTGCTGCATCAGGGCGGCAGTTGCGGCCTTGCTGATGGGCTCAGGCAGCATTTGCACAAGGTCTCGGGGTGCACCGATGCGGTCAAATTCGGCGTGAATGAACTGCAGTAGCAGCTTGCTGGTGCCGGCCCCTTTGGGCGACGGGGCCACGATAATGGCGTTGCCGCATTTGATGGCATTCATGATTTTGTTGGCCGGCGTCGCGCCGGGGTTGGTCGAGGGCGTGATGGCTGCGACAACGCCGGCGGCACGGGCAATTTCCGTAATGCCGCTATCGGCGTCGTGGCGAATGATTCCTGTAGATTTGACACCATCCAGATCGCGCAGCAGGCCCAATGTTTTGCGATGATTCTTGCGAATTTTGTCGGGCACATTGCCCAGGCCGGTGTCGGCAACCGCTTGCTCTGCCAGCTGGCGGTTCCGTTCGGGCTCCATGATCGCCCAGCCCACTGCCAGCACGGCCTCGTCAATGCGTGGCTGGTCGAATGTGGAAAACAGGCATTGGGCAGTACGGGCCCGCTGCACCAGTTGTAAGACCGTTTGCGTGACATATTCCGGACTGCTTCTGTTGATGGTATCCATTGTTGCTCCCTGGGCTAATGAAATCGAATTTGTAATATTTCTGAAAATATAGGGTATGCTCAACGGTCAAAAGTCCCGATAATCGACATTTCGCATTTGTCGCAGAGCACAAGAAATGCTTTTTGTTGATTTTCGGGACAAAGAATCTATAGTGGAGAGGAAAAAGAAGAGGCCCCAGAGCCCGTAACAGAGGAGGAAGCAAGGATATGAGCGCAACGGAAAACGCGGCCGCCATCAGGTCGTTTCGTGTGCTGGAAATTCTGGCCGTGGCTGGCCGACCCATGCAATTGAGCGAAATCGTCGAGCAGATCAATCTGCCAAAACAGACGGTGCATCGTATCGTCAAGCTGCTGGAGGCAGCCTGGCTGATCGTGCAGGTGTCGGACAGTAAAAAATATGAATGCTCGGCGCGGATACGCAACTTTTCGGTGAAGGTGCTCATGAGCTCGGGCAGCCTGGCCGTTGCCCGGCATGCTTTACTGAGCGAGCTGGTCGAGCGGGTGCAGTTAAATTGCAATCTGACGGCGATCAGTGGTCACGAAATTATTTATCTGGATCGGGCACAACATCCTGCGGCCATCAAGCTGGGCCTTAAACCCGGCTCGCACGTACCGATGCATTGCTCGGCCAGCGGAAAATTGTTATTGAGCTTGTTGCCCAAGCAGCGTCGCGACCGACTGCTACACACTTTACCGTTGCGTGCACGAACCTCGCAAAGCATTACGCAGCCCGATCAACTGGAGGCTGAACTTGCGCGAACCAGAAAGCGACGCTACGGTATCAGCCGCCACGAGCATGTGGAAGGCATGAACGCAATCGCGGTTCCGGTTTCGCTGGGCAAGAACCGGATCTGCGCTGCAGTCGCCGTGCAGGCATTTGAAGAGGAAAAGAGCTTTGATCAGCTGATGGAACTGATGTCGCAACTACATCGCACAGCAGAGGAAATTGCGCAGACGTTCTTGTAGACGCCGACCGGACGCGATCCAGTCCGGGAACGGCGCTTGGATTCATTATTCCTTGAGCACCAGAGAAACGTCCGGATATCGTAAGCACATGAATTGAACAAAGGCCCGGACATTCGGCGCGGTAAGCCGCCGCGAGGTGTGCCATACCCACAACGCAACCTCTAGCCCGGACACGGTGCCCCATTGAACTAATTGGCCGCTGGCAAGCTGGTTCCAGACGATTGATTGTGGAAGCAGGACACCACCACCGCCGGCAATAGCGGCGTCACGGATCATCAGGAACGAGGATAACCTTAGCGTTGGGATGGGTTCCAAAGCCAGACGACCATCATCCAGATTCCATGTCTTCGCTTGCGAGCCAGCGAAGACGATGCCGGGAACGGATGAATCTGTTGTAGCATCGGTTCTCTGAAAGGGGCTTGTATATTTTTGATGAGCCCGAGTCGGCGCTCTCGCCACAGCGGCAACTTGCGGCCCTGGCTCGCATGCATGAATTGGTGCAGGGAGGTTCGCAGTTTCTGATCGCTACACACTCGCCGATTCTGATGGCCTATCCTGATGCAGATATCTACCAGTTTGATAAATCCGGCATCAGCACGATCGCGTACGAAGATACGGACCACTTCAATATCACACGAAATTTTCTGGCAAATCCCCGACGCATGCTTGATATTCTGATGAGTGAGTAAAGCAGACGGGCGCACGCCCCAAGATCAAGACACATCAACCGGCATAGCCAGGCTCACCCATCAGCAAGAGTCTGAATAAATTCCTGCGTATATTTGGGCAGCGCGGAAAGCGATCGCATGACGATTAGTTGATTGCGCTTGGCCCAGGGCTCGCTCAAATGCACAATGTCGACCAGTTTTCTTTTGGCAGATCGCCTGGCAACCGACAGTGGCACCAGGGAAATGCCCACGCCTTCCTGCACGCAGTGCAACGCAGCCTCGAAATCAGGCAGGTGTACGCGCACATTCATATTTCTGTTGAGCTTATGGGAAATTTGCTGCAAGTAAAGAAAGTTGCTGCTGCGTTTGCCTACCGATACCAGTTCATGCTCCAAAGCCATATCCACCGTGACGCGATCAGCGGTGGTGAGCGGATGGCCGCGAGGCGTTACAAAAACGAGCTCGTCATGACCATATTCGATGGCCTCCAATCCTCGCAAATGGACAACGCTGGCAACCAATCCGATGTCGGCAAGGCCATCGTGCACCGCCCTGACGCTTTCTTCGCTTAGGTGCTCTTCCAGTTCAATATTGATGGTCGGGTGGCTGGCCAGAAAACGACTGAGCGGTACCGGTAACGGACTCAAGGTGCTGCTATTGGCAAAAACCTTGATATGTCCGGTAACGCCGGCGTTATAGCGGGTCATCTCGGTCCGCAATTGATCTGCGCTTGAAAGCATGGCCTCGCCGTAGCGATATACCGATTCCCCGGCTGAGGTCAGGACCATGCCCCTGGCTGTCCGTTCAAATAGCGATACACCCAATGCATTTTCGAGGTTTTTTAATCGGTAACTGGCCGATGGAGCGGTCATATGCATATTCATCGCCCCGATGCTAAGGTTCTTTGCATCGGAAATGGCCATAAAAACACGAATATCGGTAAGTTCATATCGCATGGTTGGACTGGGCTGTCTGGAATAAAACGATAGTTTATTAGATTTTCTCTAACACTATGGAAACAATTTCAAATGGACGCGCTTCAGGAGGGATAGATATAGTTGAACGACTATAAATGAACAGAGGCGACAAATGAAATCACTTACCAAACGAACTATTGCAGCCCTTTCGCTGGGCCTTGTATCTATCGCTGCCCACGCTGCCTATCCTGAAAAACCAGTCCGGCTGGTGGTGCCTTATGCAGCCGGTGGTCCGACCGATACATTTGCACGGGCACTGGCTGATGTTTGGGGAAAAAAACTGGGCACAACGATGATTGTTGAAAATAAGGCAGGCGCGGGCACCATTGTCGGCACTGAGTTTGTCTCCAAGGCGGCTCCCGATGGTTATACCGTGTTGATGTCCACGGTTGCGCATGCGGTCAATCCCACGCTCCACAGCAAGCTGTCCTATTCGGACGATGATTTTGCGCCTGTCGGACTGGCGGCACGCGCTCCGCTGGCGCTTGTCGTAAACAATGATCTTCCGGTTAAAAACCTGGCTGAGTTTCTTGAATACTTGAAACAGAATTCGAATAAGACCGATTACAGTTCCGCCGGTATCGCCAGTGCACCTCACCTGGGCGGTGCACTGCTGAACTATGTGGGGAAATTTAATGCCAGGCATATACCTTATAAGGGTAGCGCACCCGCGATGGCAGACTTGATCGGTGGTCATGTTCAGTTCATGGTCGATAGCGCCCCAACGGCGCTGGCACAGGCGCGGGCAAAAACAGTCCGTCTGATCGGCACGAGCATGAGTGAGCGACTACCCCAGACGCCGGATATTCCGGCCATTGCCGAAGCATTGCCAGGCTACGAAGCGTATACATGGAACGCAATGCAGGTGCCTGTCAAAACAGATAAGGACGTGATTGAAGCCTTGCGTTCCAGTCTGCAAGCGGCACTGAACGACGAGGGCTTAATGCAAAAAGCTGATCAGATGGGCTTGTTGCTTGAAAGTAAGCCCGATCCACAAGCCCTGAACAATTTCATTACTGCCGAACAGAAAAAATGGAGCGGCGTCGTCAAAGCTTCAGACATGACAACCAATTGAGCCGGACACGGCAACGTAAATACTGGAAAAAATATGATTTCGCATTCACTGTGTGCACAAAAATACTTCGAAGATTTTGAAATCGGAGAAAGGTTCAATATACCTTCAAGGACCATGACCGATGCGTTGTTTGCGGCCTTCCAACTGGCCAGCGGCGATAATCATCCGGTGCACTATGACGTGGAGTACTGTCGGGCTCACGGCATGCCGCATATGCTGGCGCATGGGTTCCAGGTGCTCATTCAGACAGCGGCCGGTGCCGGTCTATTTCCACACTGTGTGGAAGAGTCCCTGAAAGCCTTTATCGAACAAAGCAGCAAATTTCTTAATCCGGTTTTTGTAGGCGATACGCTCTATTGCTCTTTGGTGGTCTCTGAACTGATTCCCGGGCGTACAACCGGTGTGCTGGTGATGCAATCGACCATTATCAATCAGAATGAAATTGTCATACTGGAAGGCACACAAAAATATCTGCTTCGTAAAAGACAAGTGTAATTGATCCGCATACATTCGCGCCTGGTGCAGTGCTTCGGGCAGCGTATAGATAAAGCATAAGCAATCAC
>NZ_JBQEAU010000123.1:0-13319 GCF_052108595.1 Advenella sp. | reverse complement strand
GCCTTTGCGGGCGACGTTCTGGACGACATAGCTGCCGATATTGCCGGACTGGGACACGATGCCCATATGGCCGGCATGAGGCATGCTCTGTTCAAGAATAATAGAGAATGAGCCGATCACCCCTTGGGCCACACTGATGATGCCCAGGCAGTTGGGGCCCAGCAAACGCATGCCATGCTTTCTGGCGATGGCAACCATTTGCGCCTGCAGCACGGCGCCTTCGGGCCCCGCTTCTGCAAATCCGGACGACAGCACAACCACTCCCCTCACCCCACGGTCGGCACAATCCTGCAACGCCTGTACTGCTGCCGAGGCGGGAACGGCCAGCACCGCCATGTCTGGTGCCTGCGGCACATCGGCCAGGCAAGCATAGGCGGGCAGGCCCTGGATGGTGCCACCTCGCGGATTGACTGGATAGATTGTTCCCCCGTAGCCGTACTTGCGCAAAAAATAGATGGGACGCCCACCGATCTTGGTAATGTCGTCGGACGCGCCGACAATGGCGATCCCCTTGGCCATGAAGAACGCATTCATTCCGGCGCCCGGCTCAGGTGCAATGCATGTATCCATTTTTCAGCAGCCTTTGAACTTGGGTTCGCGTTTTTCCAGGAAGGCCATGCGCGCTTCGCGTGCATCTTCTGTCTTGGCCAGCAGCATGGTGAACTCTTGCTCAAAACGGTAGGCATCACGCTGCGGCATCACATCGACCATATTGGCGGCGCGCTTGGCGTAAATGGTAGCCAGCGGCGCCTTGGCGGCAATTTCATGCGCCAGCGCCATGGTGACCGGGAGCAGTTCTTCTGGCTTGAGCACATCTTCCAGGACGTTGCGACGCAACAGTTCATGCGCGGTCAATCGCTGGCCGGTATAGAACATGCGGCGCAGCGTGGAACGGCCAAATAGCGTACGCAGCATGGAGGCGCCCCCTGCCAGCCCTACATTGATTTCGGGCATACCGAAAGTTGCGTTTTCAGAGGCATAAAGAATGTCGCAGGCCGCTGCCAGGCCCAGGCCAGCCCCCAGCGCTGTCCCATTGACGGCGGCGATTACCGGTTTGGCGCATTCTCGTATCGCATTGCCGGTTTCCCGGGTAATGCGATTGTGTTCCAGGAAGTCGCCGGCAATGTTCTCATCGGGACGATCTTTGAGGTCTGCACCGGCGCAGAAAACCGTGCCCGTAGCCGTCAGAACGGCACAACGCACATCGCTGCGGGCCGAGATCTCATCAAAAGCCGACACAAGCTGGCGTCGCATCTCGCGGTTCAGCGCATTGACCGGCTTGCGATCCATGGTAACCAGCGCAACATAATCGGATACGTCGATATGAACAAATTTTTCAGTCATGGTGTTTTGTCTCGAAAGGGTGTTGCGTGCCGAACAAGCGCGCCAGGCCGCTTTGCCTGGTCAATCCGGCAACAATGGATTAGCTAGAGCGGTAGCGGCTCCAGTCGGTGCGTGCCGGCATTGAAGTTGATCATCGGGCTGGCTTGCCGGCTGACCGAGCGGCGGATTTTGCCCACGATCATCCGATGGGTGCCCAGCGCCTGGGTGTTGACAATGTCGCATTCCACGCTGGCCAGCGCATCGTTCAGGACCGGCTGGTCATGCAGGCCGCTGCCCCAGTCGCCCTTGGAAAATCGGGCCGGGCCCTGCTTTTCGCACAGAAAGGCGGACATCACATCGCGATGCGCCTCGCCTAGCACATTGGCAACAAAACGGCCATTGGCCAGCAACGCCGGCACAATCGATGAACTTTCATTGATAAAAAAACCCACCAGCGGCGGTTCGGCCGAAATCGACGTCAGACTCGATACGATGATCCCGGCCACCTGTTGCCCGCTGCCAGTGGTCACGGCGCTGATGCCCGCAGGCAGCGCACGCATGGCGGCTTTGAATTCAACTTCGGTCACGACCTCGTCAATTTCGTTGCGTTCGATATGCACGCGCACGTCGCCGTGTTCATCCACCCAACCGGCCTTGGTTGCATAAGCCATCATTTGTGCAAACCCGGACTCCCATTGCGCATCGCCGGCCCGATCCGCCAGAAACCGCAGTACTGCCGGTGACAGCCGGATATGATTGTCATCTTCTCGTCGACCGATTTTCAAAATCGCTTGTTCCAGCTTTTCGGGCGCTAGCGGATCGACCAGAACGTCAAGCTTGCGAAATTCGGCAGCATCAAGCACGGTGATGGCACCGGTATTTGTCAAATGAATGCGCATGGTGGTCCCCTGCGGGTCGGTCAGGCAGCAGCCCGAAGACCCAGTTCCTTGTTGATGGCCGGGATGATTCTGTCACCCCACAGTTCAATTTGCTTGAGCATGGTTTTTTGATCGAAGTCGCCCAACTGCGTTTGCAAGGCAATATGGTTCGGCTTAAGGATGCTGATTTCTTCCAGCAGCTTGTCGATGACCTGGTTGACCGAACCCACTGGCAGATTCTTGCGCAACTCGTCAAAAGTGACGTCTGTCTGTGAAGGCACTTCCTTGATCATATAGCCGTCTTCGGACTGGGCGCGACGAAACTTCAGGCTCTCGGAAATACGGCGCTGGAACCGCGCACTGTCCAGATAGGCATCAATTTCCGCCTTGTTATCCGATGCATAGCCACAACGCAAGAAGCCGAACTTGACGTCACGATCCAGATCGCGACCATTATCGTCGGCGACTTTCTCCAGGCGCTCGCGCAGCTCTCTGATGCCATCGTTACCCTTGAGCAATGCGGTAACAAACAGATTGTGATTCTCGCGTACGCCGCGACCAAGGGCTACCGGATTGCCCGAAGTAATCCACAGGGGTGGCATGGGCTCCTGCAGACAGCGTACGGCAATGGAGCTGGGCGGCATGGACAGGAACTGGCCGTGATATTCGAAGGTCTGTTGGGTCAGGCCCATGGGGATCATGTCCAGGAATTCGTTGTATATCTTGGAGGCGTCTTCCATCTTCACGCCGAACCGTTCGAATTCGAAAGCCTGATAGCCCGAGCCGATGCCCAGGTCAAGGCGACCGTCCGAGACGGTGTCGACAAAGCCGACTTCAGCCAGGAAACGGGCTGGATGATACAGCGGCAGGATGCAGACGGCGGTACCCAGACGAATTCGCTTGGTCGCGCCCGCACAGTGCGCCACCATCATAAGCGGCGAAGGCGACAGGGAGTAGTTATTGAAGTGATGCTCTGCATACCAGGCATTATTGAATCCGGCCTGTTCTGCGGCGATGGTCTGCTCGACCGAATTGCTGATGACTTGCTTGGACGTCTGGTGGTAGCCACGTTGTTGCGCAAGAATAAATACACCGAATTCCATAAGGACTCCTCTTTAATATGTATTGATTGACTTGCTGCAATCTTAAATTATAATTACCAGATGATGGAATAGACAAAAATCGCTTGTCTGTCCTGCATATTCTGAGGTAATCAATGGATCGTCTTAAAGCAATGGAGCTTTTCCTGTCGGTGTCCCGCAGCGGCAGTTTCACCGAAACCGCAAGGCAATTCGGTATTTCTCCAACGTCCGTGTCCCGAATGATTACCGAACTGGAGCAGGCGCTGAACGTCAGATTGCTGCTGCGCTCTACGCGCCAGGTCATGCTGACCGAGGCCGGCCAGGAGTATGCCAATCAGCTGGAGGGCATCCTGTGGAGTATCAACCACGCGCACGACAGCATTACGGCCATCAGCACCTCGCCTCAGGGGTTGTTGCGGGTCCATTCCCGGGTCATGTTCGGGCTGGGCGTGCTCACACCGCTCCTTGCGCGCTTTCGTACCCTGTACCCCGACATTCACGTCGAACTTATTCTGGCCGAAGCACAGGCTGATCTGCGCCTTGCGCAAATAGATATCGATTTTCGCATCGCCCCGCCGGTGGAAGCCGGCTTAAAACGCAGGATTCTGTTCAAAAGCGAACGCCATCTTGTGGCATCCCCGGACTATATTGCGTCGATGCCCGCGCTTACAGCGCCGCCGCAACTGGCTGACCATGCCTTGATATGCTATTTGAAACCGGGTGAGGGCTATGTTTTCCGCTTTCTGTCGGATAAGGGCATTGACGAGGTGGCCCTGCACCCGCGTCATGTCACCAACAATGGTATTGCCCAGCTGGAACTGGCCAGACTGGGAGAAGGCATTGCCCTGCTTGACGACTATACGGTAGCCAACGATATTGCCCAGGGACGCTTGGTACGCCTGCTGCCCGATTTCCGGGTAACCAATTCCTCTTTCGAAGACGGTATCTATGCCACGATTCTGGACACGCCCATGATCCCGGCCAAGATCCGGGTCTTCCTGGATTTCGTGGCCTCCGAAGTCTCGGGCAGCGACCGCCGGTTCCTGGCATACCGCCAGCTTGGCGGGTAGGCTGTTAGCTCGCCATACCGATGCGGGTGCGCGCCGGCGCCCGCCCCTGCGCGTCAATGCCACGGACACGCAGCACGGCGCCGTCCAACGGCTTGTCGCCCCTTAGACGGCCACTATCACGGATAGATGTAACGAAGAGCTCATCCAGGTTTTCCCCGCCAAAGCACAGCGACGCAGGATGGGTCAAGGGCAGTTCAATTTTGTGCGTCAGGACGCCGTCCGGTGCGAAACGGGCAATAGCACCGGCATGCACCAAAGCAGTCCACAGCCCGCCGTCCGAATCAAAACAGCAACCATCGGGACCGGATGCATACGCCTGGGTGTTGACAAACACGCGCCGGTCGGCAAGCGTGCCGTCCGTTGCAATGACGTAGGAATAAATGGTGCGAACACTGCTGTCGCTCACGTAGAATCGCCCGTCCACCGGACTGATGCAAGGTCCGTTGGTGATGCCGATATTGCTGTCTAGCTTGACGAGGCGGCCATTTGGATAAAGCCGGTAAAGACCGCCAAGGGGCGACTCCCCTTCGTTGCGAAACACATGTATGGTCCCGACAATAAAGGAACCATCGGCCAGGGCTTCGCCATCATTCAGACGCAAATTGGGATGGCGGTCTTCAATCTGCGCGATTGTCTGCTGCACACCAGTGGCCAGGTCATAAAGCGCGATGGTTTCCCTGAGCGCCACCACCAGACGGCCATCTGCGTTCAGGGCAAAGGAGCCGGCCGGCGCCGGTACGTGGCTGGTCGCTACCGTCCGGCCCGTTGCCGGATCAATCTGATGAATAAGGCCGGCGCGGCAGTCCATGAACCAGAGTCGCTGGCTTTCCGTATCCCAGATGGGGCACTCGCCAAGCGCAGCGCGGACCGAGCCTACCGGCTCAATATCGATAGTCATAAGCCAAACAAAAGAAAACGTAAAACGCTAATTGATAATGATTTTGTTGTCGCGAATCACTTTACCCCAGTGCTCACGGTCGGCTTGCAGTTGCGCATCCAGCACGTCGGGGCCGCCCGCTTTTTCGGTCTGGCCATTGTCCCGAAGCAGCTTTCGGAATGTGTCGCTCTGTACGGTTTTGACGGCGGCCGCCCCAATCTCATCGATGATTTTGCGTGGCGTCCCCTTGGGGGCATGCAACGCAGTCCAGTAGGACGACTTCAGTTGCGGATAACCCAGTTCGGTGACCGTAGGGATATCGGGAAACGATGGATCGCGTTTATCGGTGGTGAGCGCCAGGATCTTCAAATCACCGGCTTGCTGATGTTGAATCAGGGAAATCGGTGTGGCAAATGACAGATCACCGCGCCCTGCCATCAGGTCAATTAACGATGCCGTATTGTTTTTATACGACACCGCCGTGGTAGGCGCCTTGAGGGTTTTGGTGAGCATCCACCCAAAAAGATCGGTGACGCTGCCCGGACCCATCGTCCCATACAGTAGCGGCCTATCGGCCTTTTTCGCATAAGCAAGCAGTTCGTCCATCGATTTGACACCGAGCGAAGTTGGAACGGTAATGGTCAGCGGACCATCAAACAGCATGGCTACGGAATCAAAACTATCGAAACCATACTGCAACTTGGGACGCAGCATGATGTTCAGGGAAATAGGCCCGGTTCCGCCAAACAGCAGCGTATTGCCATCAGGACGAGCGCGAGCCACATAAGACGTACCTATAATGCCATTGGCACCGCCCTTGTTCTCGACAATTACGGGACGCTCCAACTCCTTGCTCATTCCTTCAGCCATCAGCCGGGCCAGACTATCGGTGGCCCCCCCTCCCGCGTATGGCACAACAATCGTAATGGGCTTGTTGCCATCCAGGGCAAACGCAGGCGCTGCCCCAGCCAAAACCTTACTTATTGCCGCGACAATCAAGCCGCGCCGCATTTGATTACACATTCGTGTTCCTCCTGAAATCCTGCTGCCTGACCGTACCCGGCTGTAACCGCCGGTGAACCGGACGCCGCGCGCTCTGGCGGCCACCGTTAACCTTCCGACGGCACGGCCCGCTATAACGACAGCGTTGGCGATTAGTTGATGACGATTTTGTTTTCGTTGATGACTTTGCCCCAGTGTTCGCGGTCGGCCTGCAATTGCGCATCCAGCACTTGCGGTCCACCGGCTTTCTCGATCTGGCCGTTATCTATGAGCACCTGCTGGAACGCTTTGGCTCTGACTGTTTTCATGGCTGCGGCGGCCACGTCATTGATGATCGCCGCTGGTGTGCCTTTTGGGGCCAATAAAGCTGTCCAGTAGGATGTTTTCAACTGGGGATAGCCCAGTTCGACCACCGAAGGAATGTTTGGAAAATGCGGTGATCGTTTCTCGGTACTCAAGGCCAGGGCTTTCAGATTTTTCGCATTCTGGATCATAGGTATCGGTGTGGCATAGTTCATGTCGCCGCGTCCAGCCATCAGGTCCATCAACGCCGAATTATTATTCTTATAGGCTACGGCAGTTAACGGAACACCGAAGGTTTTGGAAACCGTCCGGCCATACAGATCCGAGACGCTGCCCGGGCCCATGGTGCCGTATAACAGTGGCTGCCCGGACTTTTTACCGTAGGCGACCAGCTCGTCGATAGAATTGACGTCCAGCGAAGTGGGCACCGTGATGGTCAGTGGCCCGTCAAACAGCATGGCCACTGAATCAAAACTGTCAAAACCATAGGGCAGTGACGGGCGCAGCAGAATATTCAATGAAACCGGTCCCGAGCCGCCCAGCAGGAAGGTGGTCCCGTCCGGCCGCGCACGGGCAACGGATGACGCGCCGATAATGCCATTGGCGCCCGGCTTGTTTTCGACAATCACATGGCGACCCAGTTCCTTGCCGACCCCGTCGGCCAGAAGGCGGGCAAAGTTGTCATTGGTACCGCCGGCAGCGTAGGGCACGACGATGGTGATAGGCTTGCTGATGCCCTGCGCGTATGCGGGCAGCCCAATTGACATAACGACACTCAGTGCAGCAGCAATTAATTTGCGTCGCTTGATATGGCGCATTGATGTTCCTCCAAAACGATTGCAGTGCCGGGCCTGACGACGTTGCTGCGGATGAGGCAAATGAATCGATATCCAATCCCTTGGTATTTACCCTGATGCTGTGCAGCAGACCGTCACGTCGGCTTGTGGCTTGTTGTGAGGAGTCAATCATATATTTGATTTGAATCAAGTATTACCCCGCGCATTTGCAGAACTGTTTTACATGGCAGCGATAAATCCGCCGCCCCCGGTTGCGCCGCACCGGCAAGAAAATATGGAACCCCCTCAGTTCGCGAGTGACATCAATGGCTTATCTGTCGCCGGAATCCGGTCGACAATGGTGTTGTTGTGGTTGTCGGCGGCGCACGCATGACGCTGGCATAAAATTCCAAAATACTGATACTCGCAAAACTGCACCGACACCTGGGCACGTTACCGCCGCTTTCAGTCCAGCGTAATCCGGTTATTTTCTATCACTGTCTTCCACTTGGCGCGATCCTCATCAACAAACTGATCGACCTGTTGCTGCTCGCGTGGTTGTTGTATATAAAGACCCAGCGTCTCGAATCGTTTTTGGAATGATTCATTCTTTAGCGTGGTATCGATAGCCGTCCTGAGGGCATTGACGACGGCATCGGGCGTGCTTTTGGGCACGGCAATACCGAACCAGGTCGATGCTTGATAGTTAGTCTTGCCAATTTCCGATACGCTTGGCACATTGGGCAGAACATCCAGGCGCCTGGGCGATGTGACGGCCAGCGCCTTGATTTTTCCATCCTTGATGAGTGGCAGCGAAGTACTGACAACATCGATCATCAATTGCGTATCATTGCTCATGAGTGAGGTCAACGCCGGCGCACTGCCATTATAGGGAACGTGGGTTGCCTTGATGCCATATTGGCCGAGCAATAATTCGGTGGCCAGATGCAAGGGGTTGCCGTTTCCCACGGAAGCATAGTTAAGCTTTCCTGGATGCCGCTTGGCGTAGTCTACAAACTTGTGCATACTATCCAGGCCGGATTTTTCATTTGTGATTACAACAAGCGGAATGTCGGCAACGATGGAAACGATACGGTAATCGCGTTCGGGATCATAGGGAAAATTCTTGTAAAGCAGCGGGTTGAGCACCATGCTGGAATTGCTTGCCAGAAAAAGGGTATAGCCATCGGCGGGCGAGCGCGCCACCTGGGTCGCGCCTATTTTGGTGCTGGCCCCGGGTTTATTTTCCACTACTACCGCTTGTCCGAGCGCCTGACCCATGTTTTGCGCCAGCGCCCGCGCCAGTTGGTCCGCCGCACCTGCCGGTGTATATGGCACGACCAGCCTGATGGGCTTTTCTGGATAGGCGGCGCAGGCCGGCGCAGCCGCTGCCAGGCCGAACGTAGCGGTAGCGGCAACAATGATGTTTGCAATGCGTTGATTCATGATTGAGTCTCCTTGGTTATTCGTTTTGCCACTCAACGGGCTTTTTTTCCATCAAACGATGACATTCGTATTAGACTTTCCGGCTATGGTCAGCCCAGTATTTATCGCGTAGCAAGCGCTTGTATATTTTCCCGGAGTCATCCCTGGGCAAGGCCGTATCGATGAGGAACTGACGGGGAATCTTGAATTTGGCCATGCGTGCCTGCAACCAGCATCCGATCGCCTGGGTGTCCAGGGTTTGGCCGACTTGTGGTTGAACAAACGCAAGAAGCGACTCACCAAATTCGGCATCAGGGATACCGATAACCGCGCAATCGGCAATGCCTTCATATTGCAAGAGCTGATGCTCGACTTCTGCAGGATAGATATTGACTCCACCGGAGATCACCATGTCGGATTTGCGGTCGCAGACAAATAAAAAGCCATCTTCGTCCAGGTAGCCAATATCACCCAGGCTGATCAATCCCTCTTTGTCGATGTCGTTGCGCGCCTGCGGATTATTGCGGTAATGAAAATCAGCATACGCAGGTTGCCGCACATAGATATAACCGGCGACACCGGGTGCGCACTCGACCCCGTCTTCGTCGTAAATTCTGATCACGGCCTCACCCGCCGGTTTGCCCGCACTGCCCGGCTTTGCCAGTGCCTGATGCGAGTCCAGCAATGTAATTAAGCCGGCCTCGCTGGAGGCATAGGTTTCATAGACAATGGGGCCTAACCAATCGATCATTGCCCGCTTGATGTCCGGCGCACAAGGGGCGCCTGTGGAAGCGATAAATCGCAGGGAACTAAGGTCATAACGTTGGCGCGACTGCTGGTCAAGCTTGAGCATGCGCACATACATGATCGGCACAAGATACAGGACTTCAATGCGGTAAGTCTGAACCAGCTGCAGCACTTCCAAAGGATCGAACCGGTCTGTCAATACAAAGGTATCGCACATTTGCAATGCATTTTGAGCAAACAGACTGGGCGCGCTGTGATAAATAGGCGCAGGCAACAATGCCCTGCACCCCTGGACCAGGCCGAACGTTTGTTGCAGCAATTTTTGCGCCGCCAGCTTGCGCTCTGCAGCAATCTCCGGCGGGAATACATGCCGTACCACCCCCTTTGGCTTACCGGTCGTGCCGGACGTATAGGCCATGTGCCCGCGCGGCGCGTCCGCGTATTGGTCGCTTTCCGGGAACCCCTCGCACCAGCTTGCATAGGGCAATGGCGCGTTCTCCTCACCACTGCAAGCGGGATGTTCGCCCACGATCAACACAGGCATGGAAGGTGGCACCACCGCTTGTATGCGGTTCCAGAATTCGGCATGCACAATGAGCAGTCGCGCACCGCTATCGCTGAGCAAAAAGCCGACTTCCGCTGCAGCAAAATGCCAGTTGACGGGGCAGTAGGTCGTGCCGATCTGCCGGCTGGCGTCGATGGCTTCCAGATAGGCTTCGCTATTGCGCAACATGATCGCAAACGTGTCGCCTGGCTTTATACCAAGTGCGCGCAGGCCGAAGGCCAGCTTGCGGGCCCGTGACTGATGCACTGCCTTGCTGGTTTTTCTATCCTGGACAACAATCATCGCTTCCATCGTGGCTCCTTAACTTTGCGCAACAGATGCCGTTCGCGCCTGAATGCGTTCACGGGCAACTTGCCAGTCATTTTTATCCCATTCGAAATACTGCTTGAAGTACGCACCGTTAGCCAGCCAGTCACCACCGTCCAGGGCGATGGTCTGCCCGTTGAGCCAGCTGTTTTCCGGGCATAGCAAAAAGGTGGCCAGATTGGCAATGTCGCTGAACTGGCCAAGGCGTTGCATGGGATTCTGGCTGACCAGCGCATCGGTGTTGCTCTCGGTAGGACGCAACCTTGCCGACGCCCCCTCTGTTGGAATGACTCCCGGGGCGATGGCATTGAATCGAATGCCATGACGCCCCCATTCGATGGCGAGCGATTTGGTCATGGTATCGACAGCAGATTTGGACATGGCCGAAGGCACGACAAAAGGCGATCCGGTCCAGACCCAGGTGACGACGATTGATACCACGGAGCCGGGATGTTGTGTGGCAATCCAGCGTTTGCCTACCGCCTGGGTGACATAAAACGTGCCATTGAGCACCGTTTCGGTAATTGCCTTGAAACCTTTGACCGAAATATCCTCGGTCGGACAAATGAAGTTGCCGGCCGCATTGTTGATTAATGCGTCTACGCCGCCATGCTCGTCCCAGATATGTTGGACCATTTGGTCGACTTTGTCTGAATCCCTGATATCGACCGAATGCACAAAGACTCGGCTGTCCGGAAAGTTCGCCCGCAGAGCCGCAGCGGCCTGTTCCAATACGTGCTGCCGGCGCCCGCAAAGATGCACCTGCGCACCAAGGCTGACCAGCTTTTCGGCCATGGCCAGCCCCAGACCGGTTCCGCCCCCTGTTACCAGCACGCGCTGGCCCTGAAATAGATTTTCTGAAAAAATTTGATTTTGCATGCTTGTCTCCTGTGCAGACGAGTGTAGCAATGCCATCTGCTGGCAACAATGCGGATAAATAGCTAATATATGTTTCCCACGAGTTGACAATAAAAATACGGATATTTCGTGTGAAATTGAACCGACAAGGAGAAGAACAAGATGGACAACTACAGTGAGCTGGACCTGAACCTGATCCGCTTGTTCGTGACGATCATCGACACCGGCACGCTCAGCGAGGCGGCAAAACGCCACCACATCACAAAGTCACACGTGAGCAAGAGCCTGAAGCGACTGGAAGCGCAGTTAAATACCCAGTTGATTCGCAGATCAACCCGACGCCTGGAACTCACCCAGCAGGGTGAGGTGCTGTACCAGCACGGGCTGGGCATATTGCGTGAACTGGAAGCCGCAACCAATCAAATGTTAATGCTGGGTGCAGAGCCGACCGGCACTGTAAGACTGAGTGTGCCAACCGGGTTGGGTGAACTCACTTTGCAGCCGATTTTGATCGATTTCAAGAAAGCCTATCCGCGGCTTAATCTGCACATCATGTTTTCGAATCGCGTAAACGATCTGATTGAATCCCGGGTAGATGTCGCCTTGCGGGTCGTGGCAGAGCCTCCCCAGGATTATGTCGCAAAGAAAGTGTGCGACGTGCAGTGGCGCCTTTGCGCCTCGCCTGATTATCTGGCTGCGCACAGCTCCGCAGCACAGGACCCGCAGCAGATTGCACAACTGCAATTCATTTGTTCATCGAATCGGCGTTTCCACGAGCAGATCATGCTGGAAAACGGTAAAACTTCCACAAGGCTGAAGCTACAGCCCGGCCTGCAGTCGGAGAATTTCCGCTTTTTGCTCACGGCCGCCAAAAACGATCTTGGCGTCGCGCTATTGCCCAGTTACGTTGTTGCACGTGATGTGGCTGACGGCCATCTGCAGGTGGTATTGCCGCAATATCGGATCGCCGGCATTGACGCGACACTTTATATCCTGACCACAGCCAGGCCGCACCTGGCATCGGCCGCCATCAAGACATTGACGCAATATTTGCAGGCACAACTCAAAACGGTATTCAGTGAATGAACGGCAGTGCCTGCGCATAGCTCATTAAACGTGGGCGCAGTATCGCCCATGGATCATTGGCCGTGGTGGTGGCTGTTTCAGGGGTACCCGGGTCTGAACAGTATTCGTGCAAGATGATTTTAATGATGTGAGAAGGTCGCGGCGGCTTAGCAAACCTACCGATCAGAACTGGGAACACGGACCCGGACTCTATGAGCCTTGCCGCCCGATCGCCAAAAATTTCAACAAATAGAATGTCTCATCTCTGACGTATCCAAATTTATGGGTTTGGTTTTTCTCTACGACGTTGTTATGCCGTAACTAGTCAACGCTTCACAGGTCGTTTGGAACTGCATTGTTGCAGTATATTTTTTTCAGACATTAAATATTTTTTTGAACTTCTGTTTCTTGGGCGCTAGAAAGTGTGTCCAATACACTATCGGCGGCAGCTGCTAATTTATAGTATTTAAGCAAGTAGTCCCATATCAGCGGACTTGTTTTTAACCAAAACAGGCACACATTCTGATTTGTTCGATGATTACTCAAATATACTTTGAATATTCATTCAAAGTATAAATATATTTTTTCAGAGATCAGGTAAGGAGTGGAGTATGGGCCAAATTGCCACCCAACTAATTCGAACAGCACCGCAACTACTTTGCATTGTCGCTATAGTGATATTTATCATTCAAGCCCTGGGCGTGGTCATGGGAATTATTGAAATGCTGAACTCTGGGCCAGGATCTGGAGTCATGCTTTGGCTCGGCCTCTTCGGTGGGATCGCCTCAGCCGCCTTTCAGCCGGCAATCTTAATAGCCGTTGCGGCAGCAGTTACGCATCTTGAGAGAATAGCTAATCTGCCTAATTTAGAAAAATAAATTGTCTCATCTAGGCATTGAGCAGGATCGGCTTTGCCGCGAAGCGCCTTCGACTTGAATGAACTGTTAGACCTCCGTCTACTCTGGCAACACAAGCATGAGTAATCAAGAGCCTGTAAATAAAACTGTGTAAACCGTCTATCATTACACCCAGACCGGGTAAA
>NZ_JBQEAU010000122.1:0-13361 GCF_052108595.1 Advenella sp. | reverse complement strand
GTTTCATTGGACAGGCCAACATAGCGGATTTTCCCCTCTCGCACCAGCCTGTCCATGGCCCGCAACTGTTCTTCAATGCTGCTTTGGTCAGGATTGGTTTTCTCCGGGTCGAAATAGCGATTGCCAAATGCGGGTACCGGCCGGGCCGGCCAGTGAATCTGATACAGGTCGATGTAATCGGTCTGCAAGCGTTTCAGACTGCCTTCGCAGGAGCGGATGATATCGGCTGCTGTCAGGCCTTCGCCTTCACGCACCCACGGCATGCCGCGCGACGGCCCGGCAACCTTGCTGGCCAGCACAACTGACTGGCGCACTTGCGGACGGCGACTGAACCAGTTGCCGATGATTGTCTCTGTCGCACCATAGGTTTGCTCACGGGTCGGCACAGCGTACATTTCGGCCGTATCCAGAAAATTGATCCCCTGGTCGACGGCCAGATCCAATATTTCAAATGCAATAGACTCGCTGACCTGTTCGCCGAACGTCATGGTGCCCAGGCAAATATCGGTCACCTCCAGATCACTTTTCCCCAGCTTTACTTTCTGCATAACTATCCTTCGCAATTTAAGAGAACTTGTCCGATTGTAATGCGACTTCGGTGTAGCAAAAATTTTGAACTTATAATCAGAATATCTATCTTCCTGCGAAAGCAACATGAATACGCCCCCTACCAGAGAAATCCATCAGGTTCTGACGCCGGAAACCATCCAGATGCTGGTGCTGATCGCGGAAAAAGGCAGTTTTGCGGCAGCCGCTCGCGAATTGAACCTGGTGCCCAGCGCCCTGACCTATCGCGTCAGGCAGGTTGAAGATGCGCTGGACGTCCTGCTGTTTGATCGCAAGTCCCGACATGCCACGCTAACGCCCGCAGGCACGGAACTGATCAACGAGGGACGGCAGTTGCTCAATTCGGTGGAACAGATTGCCCACCGCGTCAAGCGCATTGCCACAGGCTGGGAACCGCTGCTGACCATCAGTGCAGACACGATTGTGTCGCGCAAGGTGCTGTTCGAACTGTGTGAAAAGTTTTTCGCGCTCAATGTGCCTACGCAGTTACGTATCCGCGAGGAAGTACTGGATGGCACCTGGGAAACCTTGATCGCCGGCCATTCGGATCTGGCCATTGGCGTGAGCAGTACCTTGCAAAGCTCGGACATTCATTCGCTGCCGCTTAGCATAATTTCATTTGTGTTTGTCGTGTCGCCCCAACATCCGCTGGCCACTGCGCCTGAACCACTGGAAGAGCAACTGATCGCCCAATACCAGTCTGTGGCTGCCGCAGATTCGGCAAGATATGCGCGCCGTATTTCCTATGGTGTGCAGGCGATGCAAAGAGTCTTTACCGTACCCAATCTGCATGCCAAGGTGCTGGCCCATCGAATGGGCCTGGGCTGCGGTTTTCTACCCTATTCTCACGCCAAGCCTTATCTGGAAACCGGTGAGCTGATTATCAAAAAAGTGGCAGCCTGCCCGCGGGTCGTGCAAAGCAATTATGCCTGGCGCAAACCTGCTCATGGTCGCGCCGTCGGCAAAGGCCTGCATTGGTGGCTGACCGAACTGGAGAGCGAAGAAACCCGTCAGGCGCTGATGGGCGACGAGTAAGCGAGATAGTCGGTCTCGTTACCAAGGCCCGCTGCCAAAACCTGCCCCGCCAGGCCCAACTTAGTCCAGCGTGATCACTGTCGCGCCGGTCGTTTTACGTGAGGCCAACGCCTGATGCGCTTCTCCCACGTCATCCAGACTGTAGCGCTGATCGATCTGCACCTTGATTTTCTTGCTGCGGATCATATCAAACAACTCATCGGAAGCGGCCTTGAGTTTTTCTGCAGTGTCTACATGCGGACCAAGGGTGGGCCGGGTCACGTACAATGCACCCTTGCTGGCCAAAATACCCAGATTGACGCCGGTCACAGCCCCGGATGCGTTGCCGAAACTGACCATCAAGCCGCGCGGCTGCAGGCAGTCCAGAGAGCGCTCCCAAGTGTCCTTGCCCACGCCATCATAGACAACCGGCACTTTCTTGCCATTGGTCAGCGACAGCACGCGCTCGACCACGTCTTCCTTGCTGTAGTCGATAGTTGCCCACGCGCCGTGCGCCAGGGCAATATCCGATTTCTCGGGACTGGAAACCGTACCGATCAGTTTTACACCCAGGGCTCGGGCCCACTGGCAGGCAATCAGCCCGACGCCCCCTGCCGCGGCATGAAACAGAATCGTTTCATGCCCCTGCAACCGGTACGTTTGCCGGAACAAATATTGCACGGTCAGGCCCTTGAGCATTACGGCCGCCGCTTCATCGAACGACAGAAAATCCGGAATTTTGAGCACGTTGGCGGCGGGCACATTGCGCAGCTCGGCATACGCACCAATGGGACTTTGCCCATAAGCGACGCGATCGCCCTTTTTCAGATGCGTGACGCGACTGCCAACGGTCTCGACGATACCGGCAGCTTCAAAGCCCAGCCCATGCGGCAGCGGCTGCGCATAAAGACCTGTTCGATAATAAATATCGATGAAATTGAGACCAATCGCCTTTTGTACGATCTGCACTTCATTATCCGCCGGCGCGCCTACCTCTTCGGTAATCACTTTCATGACACCGACATCGCCGTGTTCGCTGATCTCTACTTTTCTTGAAGACATTGCCACCCTACCCTCCTGAGTTTTCTATTAGCCACAATGGTTGAAACAGATTAGTGTATTTAAGTCGATACGCTGTATTAAATCAACGGAGTCAGTTAAAATAATTATTATGATACAGTCAAAATCTGCTTAGGCAGCAATTAAAATGAACAAAGGCAAGCACCCCATCTCTCCTGAAGCCGCCAAACAGGATCCTGCACTCGAATCCAATGCGATCAGCGAGGCTTGCGGCCCGTTTTACACCAATGCTGCAAACAATAGAGGGCTCAAGAACATCGGCTATCTAATCCGGCTCAATTTTCATTCCATATCGCAAATGATTGAAGCTGAAATGGAACCTCTGGGCCTGACAGCGTCGCAATGGCACCCGATTGCCATTATCGGGCTGGAAAAAGCCAATACCCCGGCCAGCGTCGCGCGCACCGCAGAGGTCGATACCGGAGCCATGACCCGCACCCTGGATCGCCTGGAGAAAAAAGGGTTTCTCAAGCGCCACCGCTCGACAAACGATCGCCGTGTCGTGGAGCTGGAATTGACGGAAAAAGGCCACACGGTCACCGAAAAGCTGATGCCTGCTGTCTCGCGTGCGCTCAATGCCCACCTCAAGGGCTTTACCAACGAAGAAACCACGCTGCTGATCAGTTTTTTGCAGCGAATGCAGCAAAATGGCAACACCGAGACCTACGAACGGCTGCTCAAAGAACTTGAGAATGATGACGGCTGCGTCCTGTCCTGTAACAATAATCGGCCAGCGACCTGATTCGCACATGGCTGGCCGCAGACGCAATGGGGGGCAGACTCACGGATGGTATCGGCGCGCGGCATGCTCGCGCCCACGCTTCAGCGCGCTACAGCCCTCGCAGCAAACCACTGTGTGAGCGGCCGGCTGCCCATAGTTGCCCCTTGATCAAGCCCCTTTTAATCAAACCCAGAATTGGCCATATTCAAGCGCCATGTCTGACAAACAAGCGCCCATTCAGATGGGCTCGCTGTGCAAACCCGTCCAAATCAAGCGCCGTACAGGACCGACGGTGCCCTGCCGCCTATGACCTACCGTCTTTTACCGACCAGCGACCCCAACACGCCGCGGATCAATCGCCGTGCAGCGCCGCGCACATAGCTTTTGGCCACTTGCTGGACCACGCCATCGCGACGACCCCCGCGCGGGCCGGTGGAGCCGATCATCAGGTCCTTGACCATGCCCAGGATCCCGTCATCTTCTGCACCTGCTGCCGGTTTGGCTGACGCCTGTTCCGTGTTTTTCTCCTCCGTTCGCTTGGCCAGCACTTCGAACGCAGACTCCCGATCGACCGGCTTATCGTATTTGCCCCCGAATTGCGACTGACTGCGTAACGCCTGGCGTTCCGCGTCGGTCGCAGGGCCGATACGACTGGCCGGTGGCAAGACCCAACCGCGCTGCGTAATCCCTGGGCTCCCCTTGGCATCCAGGAAGGACAACAGGGCTTCGCCAACGCCCAGTTGTGCAATGGCCTGGGTAATATCCAGATCCGGGTTGGGACGCATGGTTTCGGCCGCCGTTTTCACCGCGCGCTGGTCCCGTGGCGTAAAGGCGCGCAGCGCGTGCTGTACACGGTTACCTAACTGTCCCAGCACCGTATCCGGAATATCCAGCGGATTCTGGGTCACAAAAAACACGCCCACGCCCTTGGAACGCACCAACCGCACAATCTGCTCGATTTTCTGCAACAGCGCTTCGGGGGCATCGGAAAACAGCAGATGGGCTTCGTCAAAGAAAAACACCAGGCGTGGTTTCTCGGGGTCGCCGATTTCCGGCAGCGCCTCGTATATCTCGGCCAGCAACCACAACAAAAATACCGCATACAGCTTGGGCGACTGCATCAGCTTGTCAGCCGCCAGAATATTGACAACACCCTGTCCGCCGGCATCGGTACGAAGCAGATCGTGAATATCGAGCATGGGTTCGCCGAAAAAATGATCGGCGCCCTGCGACTCCAGTTGAAGCAATGCGCGCTGGATGGCGCCCACCGAAGCAGCTGACACGTTGCCATAGTTCTGCCGCAGTTCGCTGGCGCGGTCCGCCACGTTTTGCAGCATGGCCCGCAAGTCCTTGAGATCGAGCAGTAACTGCCCTTCATCATCGGCCACCTTGAACACCAGGTTCAACACGCCTGCCTGGGTATCGTTCAGATTCAGCATGCGGGACAGCAACAGTGGCCCCATGTCTGAGATAGTGGCCCGCACCGGATGCCCCTGCTCGCCGAATACATCCCACAAGACGGTGGGCGCAGCCCCCCATTGCGGCGTTGGCAGGCCGTATTTCTGCAGGCGCTCCTGCAATTTGGGGCTGTCCGCACCGGCCTGGGAGATCCCGGTAAGGTCACCCTTGACGTCTGCCATGAATACCGGCGTTCCCAAGCGGGAAAACGACTGGGCCAGCACCTGAAGCGTGACCGTTTTGCCGGTGCCGGTCGCCCCCGTAATACAACCGTGACGATTGGCCATTTGTGGCAGGATGACGACATCTGCCTGACCACTTTTTGCGATGAGTACCGGATCTGCCATGAGTTTCCCTTTGTATCAATTGACGTGCTGATGACGCTTTCCAAGCCCGGTTCAGCACCCGATGCACTATACCGGTGCCTGCTGCGCGATCAAGCGTGTACGATGAAGCCTGAACGCGACACGACACTGCCCTTAGGCAGCAATCCTGCCCGAATGTCGGTAAAACGACGTAAACAAGCCGTATTCTATAAAAGTTTATGACTGTTCAGGGTAAAATTCTTTATTTTGCTACTTCAAGAGTTAATCAAACCATGGCAGGTCATAGTAAATGGGCAAATATCCAGCACCGCAAAGGTCGCCAGGATGCCAAGCGTGGAAAAATCTGGACAAAAATCATTCGTGAGGTCACGGTCGCCGCGCGTGCCGGCGGCCCCGATCCGGATACCAACCCGGCCTTGCGCCTGGCCTGGGATAAAGCCACCGCTGCCAATATGCCAAAAGACAACATCCAGCGCGCCATTACACGCGGGGCTGGCGGGGCCGATGGCGACAGCTACGAATCCATACGTTATGAAGGCTATGGAATCAGCGGCGCTGCGGTCATCATAGACTGCATGACAGATAACCGCACCCGCACGGTGTCGGATGTGCGCCATGCGCTCACCAAGCATGGCGGCAATCTGGGCCAGGACGGTTCAGTGGCGTTCATGTTCAAGCATTGTGGCCAGTTTATTTTCAGTCCCGACTATTCCGAAGATCAGATCATTGAAGTGGCGCTGGAAGCTGGCGCCGAAGATGTCGTGACCGATGAAGAAGGGCTGATCGAAGTGCTGTGCGAACCCCCGCTCTTTTCCGATGTGCGCGCCGCTTTTGAAAAGGCCGCCCTGAAACCGGAAATGGAAGGCGTCATCATGAAACCGCTGAACGAAACGGAACTGACCGGCGAGGACGCAAAAAAAATGCAGAAAATTCTTGATCAGCTCGAAAGCCTGGATGACGTGCAGGAGGTGTACACCACCGCTGTCTTCAATGAAACGGAAGAAGGATAAGATACCCCATGAAGGCACTTGTTATTGGTAACGGTGGACGCGAACACGCCATCGCCTGGCGTCTTGCGCAGTCGCCACGTATTTCAACTGTATTTGTTGCTCCGGGCAATGGTGGCACCGCCACCGACCCGGCCCTGACCAACCTGCCCATCTCCGATCTGCAGCAACTGGCGCAATTTGCACTGGACGAACAGATCGCACTGACCGTGGTCGGCCCCGAAGCACCGCTGGCCGCCGGTGCAGTAGATCTGTTTCGCAGCAAGGGTCTGGCCGTTTTCGGCCCCACCCAGGCTGCCGCGCAACTGGAAAGTTCCAAGGACTTTGCCAAAGCCTTCATGCTGCGGCATCGCATTCCCACGGCCGCCTATGCGACCTTTACCGATCCGCAAGCCGCGCATCAGTATGTGCGTGAGCAAGGCGCGCCCATTGTGGTCAAGGCCGATGGGCTGGCCGCAGGCAAAGGCGTGGTGGTCGCGCAAACTGAAGACGAAGCGCATGCCGCCATCGACAGCATGCTGGGCGACGGCTCTTTGGGCAGCGCCGGTGCTCGCGTGGTGATCGAAGCCTGCCTGGAAGGCGAAGAAGCCAGTTTTATCGTTATGTGCGACGGCAAGCACGTGCTGCCTATGGCCAGCAGCCAGGACCACAAGCGTCAGCTTGACGGCGACAAGGGTCCGAACACCGGCGGCATGGGCGCCTACTCGCCCGCTCCGATTGTCAGCGAGGTGCTGCACCAGCGCATCATGAACGAAGTGATCTGGCCGACCATCAACGGCATGGCCAGCGACGGGATTGAATATACCGGCTTTCTGTATGCCGGCGTGATGATTGGCGACGGCCCGGACACGACCCGCCCCATCAAGGTGCTGGAGTTTAACTGCCGCATGGGCGACCCGGAAACCCAGCCCATCATGTTGCGCATCCGTAACGACTTCTCCGAGGTCGTGGAGCACGCCATTGCCGGCACGCTGGACCAGGCACAGATTGACTGGGATCCGCGCACAGCTCTGGGCGTGGTCATGGCATCGCACAATTATCCAGGCACACCCCGTACGGGCGATGCCATCACCAACATCGCCGGCGCCAGTGCCGACTGCGTTACCTTTCATGCTGGCACCCGCCTGCAAGACGGTGTGCTACAAACCTCGGGCGGTCGGGTGTTATGCGTGACGGCACTGGGCGAGACGCCTGCGGCTGCCCGCGACATTGCCTATGCGGCCCTTGAGCAGATCCGCTTTGACGGCAGCCAGTACCGCAAGGATATCGGCTGGCGCGCCCTGAAGCCGGCATGAAAAAAGTCGGACTCCTGGGCGGCAGCTTCAATCCGGTACATCTGGCCCACCTGGCCATGGCCAGGACAGCATTGCGCGCGCTCAATCTGGACGAGGTGCAGCTGATTCCTGCCGGCAACCCCTGGCAGAAGCAGCCGCTACGGATCAGCGGCACCCAGCGCCTGGAAATGCTGGCGCTGGCGATTGCTGATGAACCCGGCATTGCGATCAACGATATCGAAATCAATCGGGAAGGGGCAACCTACACCATCGATACGCTGCGCAACCTGCCGCGCGATGCGAAATACTACTGGTTATTGGGCACCGACCAGCTCAACAATTTCTGCACCTGGCAGAACTGGCAGGAAATTACAGACTACGTCACGCTGACCGTGGCCTGGCGCACCGGCCACCCCTTGCATATCCCGCAGGAGCTGGACGCCCTGTTGCGACGCGATGGCAAGGGCCTGATTACCCTTCCCTTCAAGGCCATGGATGTGTCCTCCACCGAGATCCGCTCACGCATCCAGCAGGGGCAGGATGCCTCGGCGTTTGTTCCCGCGCCCGTTCTGGATTACATTAATACTCACGGACTTTACCGATAGCAGATTGTCTTGCTGCCCCTTACCCCGAAAACCGGAAAACCTTATTACCTATGAATATACAAAAATTGCAACGTCTGGTCATCAATGCGCTGGAGGACGTCAAAGCCCAGGATATCCGGGTGTTCAACACCAGCCATCTGACCAGTCTGTTTGACCGGGTCGTTATCGCCAGCGGTACTTCCAACCGCCAGACTCGTGCCCTGGCAAGCAGCGTTGTCAATGCAGCCCGAGCGCACAAAATACCCATTATCGCACTCGAAGGGCAGGAGTCCGGCGAATGGGTACTGGTCGACATCGGCGACATTGTCATCCATTGCATGCAACCGACCATTCGCCAATACTACAATCTGGAAGCGGTGTGGGGCGACAAGCCGGTTCGCGTCCGGTTGCTGGAGCAATCCAAGGGCCATGCCATGCAGGGTTTTGCCGACGATGAAGACGACAACATGGAAGAATAAAACGTCCTATGAAGCTCATTGTCATTGCTGTCGGCAACAGAATGCCCGATTGGGTCACTACCGCATGGAAAGACTATGCCAAACGGATGCCTGCCGATTGCACGATTGAGCTGCGGGAAATCAAGCCTGAACCCAGGACGTCCGGAAAAACGCCATCTCAAATGATGGAGGCAGAAAGCCGTCGCATTCAGGCCGCACTCGCTGCCGACAGCCTGGTCATTGCACTGGATGAACATGGTCGAGATCTGACC
Organism: Advenella sp.; assembly: GCF_052108595.1. Taxonomy (NCBI): domain Bacteria; kingdom Pseudomonadati; phylum Pseudomonadota; class Betaproteobacteria; order Burkholderiales; family Alcaligenaceae; genus Advenella; species Advenella sp. The sequence goes on along the minus strand of NZ_JBQEAU010000122.1, from coordinate 4,600 downwards.
ACCATGGACCTGTCGCGGCAACTGGAGGGTTGGCGCGGCAACAGCCAGGACATCACCTTTCTGATCGGCGGCCCGGACGGACTGGATGCAGGCCTCAAAAAGCGTTGCGCCAGCCTCATCCGCCTGTCGTCGCTGACATTACCGCACCCCATGGTGCGCATTGTGCTGGCCGAACAGCTGTATCGCGCATGGGCCATTCTGACCAACCATCCCTATCATCGTGCCTGAACGCGCTGGTGCTGGCACACCGTCTTCGATCATGACTGCTTTGAACAACACCGTATCTGCCTCTCCGTCTGTCCCGGCAGGATCCCTTTTGATGGCGCAGGTGCAAACACAACCCATTTTCCTGGCGTCGGCCAGCCCGCGTCGCCACCAATTGCTCACACAAATGGGCATCGCGCATGACGTTCTGCAGGTGCCTGCGCCGCCAGGCGAGGACGAGCCATTATTGCCCGGCGAACATCCTGCCAGCTATGTGAAACGCACCGCCAGAGAAAAGGCCGAGCGCGCCGTGGCGCACCTGCACGCCAGCGGCCTGCCGCCCCGCCCCATTTTGACGGCCGATACAACCGTGATGATGGGTCCGCAGCTTTTGGGAAAAGCCTGCACAGACAATGACGTGCGGGATGCGCTGTCGGCCCTGTCCGGGCAGACGCACCAGGTGCATACCGCCATCGTACTGGCCTGGCGCGAGCGCCTGTACGAAGACGTATCCATTACAAGTGTGATAATAAAGACCCTTACCACGAACGAGATAGACTGGTATGTGCGCTCGGGCGAGGGCATCGGCAAGGCCGGCGCCTATGGCATACAGGGCCTGGCCTCCGCCTTTGTGGAATCGATCAGCGGCAGCTATAGCGGCGTCATGGGACTGCCGCTATTTGAAACCTGCCGGCTGCTGGGGCGTGCCTATTCAGCGTCGGACTGATTGTCCGGCGCCGCATTGATGAACGCCTCTTCCTTGTTGCAGGCGGCATCGATGCGAACAATCGTAGGATACGGATTCAGGTCCAGATTGAAACGGCGGGCATTGGCCACCTGCGGCACCAGGCAGAAATCAGCCATGGTGGGCGTATCGCCATGACAGTAAACACCCGTATCGGTTGAAGACGCCAGTATTTTTTCCAGTGAATCAAACCCCTGGCGGATCCAGTGCAGATACCACTCGTTTTTCACCTCTTCGGATACACCCAGCTCGCGCTTGAGGTACTTGAGCACCCGCAGGTTATTCAGGGGATGAATGTCACATGCAATAAACTGCGCCAGTGAACGCACGCGCGCCCTGCCCGCCTGCGTTGCAGGAAGAATGGGCACCTGCGGATAAGCCTCTTCAAGATATTCCATGATGGCAATGGATTGCCCAATACTCACATTCTGGTCGATAAAGGTGGGCACCAGGGTAGTTGGATTGAGCTCGCGGTAAGTCTGCGCCAGTTGCTGACCACCATCACGAATAAGGTGCACAGGCACTGACTCGTATCCCAGCTGCTTGACGTTCAGCGCAATTCTGACCCGATAGGCTGCCGAACTTCTGAAATACCCGTATAGCTTCATCTGCATTATCTCCCTGCCTGTTGTTTGCGCGACAGTTCCTTTGGCAAGGGGAACGTCACGTTCTCTTCTATTCCATCCATTCTGCGAACCGAAATGGCACCCAACTCCTTCAACCGCTCAACAACCTCTTGAACCAGCACTTCGGGAGCAGACGCGCCGGCGGTAATGCCTATTTTCCTGGCGCCTTGCACCCATTCGGGCCGAATAGCCAGGGCATTGTCGATCAGATAAGCCTGGCAATCGAGCCGTTCTGCTACTTCACGCAACCGGTTCGAGTTGGAACTGTTGATGCTGCCCACTACGAAAAACACATCGCAATCTGGCGCGAGAACCTTGACCGCATCCTGGCGGTTTTGGGTTGCGTAGCAGATATCGCTTTTCTTGGGCTCGACAATGCCCGGGAATTTTGCTCTGAGCGCATCGGCCACCCGCCTTGCGTCATCTATAGAGAGCGTCGTCTGGGTAACAAACGCCGTGTTTTCAGGATTGTCGACCTGCAATGCTGCGACGTCTTCCGGGGTTTCCACCAGATGCATGCGTCCGACCGCCTGCCCAAGCGTACCCTCCACTTCGGGGTGACCCTTGTGGCCGATCATGACAATCTCAAGGCCCGCGGCGTGCATTTTTGCCACTTCGATGTGTACCTTGGTCACCAGCGGACAGGTTGCGTCGAAAATACGCAGGTCACGCAATTGCGCTTCTGCGCGTACCGCGCGCGAGACGCCGTGAGCGGAAAACACCACGATGGCGCCTGCCGGCGCCTGATCCAGTTCATCAATAAAAATCGCGCCCTTGTTGCGCAAGCTTTCAACCACAAATTTGTTATGGACGATTTCATGACGCACATAGATTGGAGCGCCGTGCAACTCCAGCGCACGCTCCACAATATCGATGGCGCGGTCAACCCCCGCGCAAAAGCCACGTGGTTCGGCCAGAATGACTTCGCTGTTTTGAGCCATTACAGAACTCCGAGCAATTTGACGTCGATACGCAAATCGACGCCTGCCAGTGGATGATTGAAATCAAAGCGCGCAGTGTCGTTATCCCACTCGCGGAAAATACCGGAATAACGCCCGCCGTTAGGTGCCGTAAACTCGACCATATCGCCAGGTTCAAATTGCGCATCGGGGCCGGCGTCGCGATCCAGCATCTGGCGGCTAACCCGCTGCAACAGTTCCGGATTGCGCTCTCCGTAAGCCTGCTGCGCAGGCAGTTCGTAACTGAATGATTCACCTTCAGCATGGCCGATCAGTGGCGCTTCCATGGAAGGAGACCATTGCCCGGTGCTCAATTGCAGCGTGCCTGGCTTGCCGGTAAAGGTGTCAATAAAAGCCGAACCGGCACCCGGCCCAGACATCAGCGTAATGCGATAGTGCAGGGTCAGGTAGGATTGGGCATGGACAATTGGATGCATGGACTGGGAATTCGCGGTCAAAATCTGTCACCGTAGTGCGTTTTCTGTAAAACCTTATTTTAACTGACAATGAACACGTACACCGCCATTTACCCTGATTCTGCCAAGGACACCGCTCACTGTGCGGCAGCAATGCCTGAAGGCGAACTGCGACCACGGGAAAAATTACTGGCCCGGGGCGCTGCCGCGCTATCCAATGCCGAGTTGCTGGCCATTTTGCTGCGTACCGGCTCGACCCAAATGAATATCATGCAATTTTCCCAATATGTGCTGGATCAGGCTGGCGGCCCGCGTAATCTGTTGCTGAGTAACTATCAATCCCTGAGAAAAATAAAAGGCCTGGGCGACGCCAAAATCTGCTCGTTTCTGGCCGCAGTCGAGTTTGCCCGGCGCCATATGCAGGACACCTTGCAATTTCATACGGAACTGAACCGTCCGGCAGTGGTACGCGATTTTTGCATCAGCCTGCTATCGCATGAAGTAGTGGAAAAATGCCTATTGCTGCTGGTCAATACGCGCCATCAGTTGATTCACCACGAAGAAGCCTCGCGCGGCACACTGAACCAAACTGCCGTTTATCCCCGCGAAATTGCCGCTACCGCGCTGCGCCACAATGCCTGGGGCGTGATTCTGGCGCACAATCATCCGTCGGGACTGGCGCAGCCCAGCCTGGCCGATATCCAGCTTACCCAGCAATTGCGACGCGGCCTGGCGCTGCTGGAAATCCGTCTGGTTGACCATATCATCGTGGCTGGAGCAACGGCCATATCGCTGGCCGAACTGGGCAAGCTGTAAGCAATGACAACTGCTATACTGCGTATCAGTCCAGCGCGTTCTGGTTGTTTCAGCACATTGCCCTTCTCAGTTGACCCTGCAGGCCCACATCATGAGTAATAAACAAATATGGGATATTTCCGCAGCCGTGGATGCGCAGTCCCCCGTATTTCCGGGCGACACGCCCTACACCCAGAAATGGAGCTGGACCCTGTCCGCCGAATGCCCAGTCAATGTCAGTGAGGTTACGCTTAGCCCGCATGTAGGCACCCATGCCGACGCACCCCTGCATTACGATACCGATGGCCGTGCCGCAGGTCATTTGTCGCTCACGCCCTTTATCGGTCCATGCCGCGTCCTGCATATCTTGCGCGACGACGGCCTGATCTATCCGAACGATATTGCAGGTGCCATGGCGAGGTGTCCGCCTCGGCTGCTGGTGCGCAGTTGCCAGCGGGCGCGCACCAGCGACTGGTCGGAAACCTTTGCCAGCTTTGCCCCTGAAACGCTGGATATACTACATCAGCATGGCATTGTTCTGATTGGCATCGACACACCCAGCATTGATCCGGCCGCTAGCAAATCGCTCGAGAGCCATCAGCGCATACGCCAATACGACATGCGCGTACTGGAAAATCTGGTGCTGGACCACGTGCCCGTGGGCGACTATGAACTGATCGCACTGCCGCTCAAATGGACCAGCGCCGACGCCAGCCCGGTCAGAGCGGTATTGCGATCGCTATAATTGCAAGCATCACAATTACACATGTAATGAATCCGATTGCCGACTGTCGCAATACCTTTTACCGGCTAACGAGGCCACGACACCGTTGCCACGGGCATAACCCTATCCAT